>JAKMEK010000083.1 GCA_022425945.1 Flavobacteriaceae bacterium | reverse complement strand
TTAATAAATACATCTTTATAAAAAAGATGTTCGCACAACGTAACATAGAATTAGTTTTAAAAAAGTTTAATCTAAGCTACCTCCGCGGTATCGCTTGATGCTTTAGTTTTATTCAAAACACCATGATTTTTTGGGTTTTTAAGCCCAATATTTTATTTGCTAGCCTGTGTTGTCAAATTGGTTGACCAGACTGGTTTTCCAAAGCTAACAAAATTTATGAAGCGACCTAATGTTTTTTATAAAAAGTTACTACCCCATGAAATCTTCGCGGATAGGGCTAAAAACATCAATAAGTTGACCGGGTTCGATACACACTGCTCCGTGCAACACATTGGTTGGAATATAAAAATTATCCCCTGTGCTTAAGCGCTGTGTTTCTCCATCGATGGTTACATCAAAGACACCAGCAACTACATGGGTTACTTGAGAATGGTGATGTTGGTGCATGGGACCGATACTTCCCTTTTCAAAAGAAACATGCACCAACATGATTTTATCATCATAGCCCATAATTTTTCGCTTTACTCCTTCTCCTACGGTTTCCCATTCTTTGTCCTTTGTAATTAAAAAGGATTTACTTGTTCCAAAACTTTTCATAGTTGATTGTTTAATTGGTTTGAATAAAATAAGGTCCAGTCCATTGTTGTTCAACTCCATCGAGGAGAATAGAATGCGACTGGTTTTTGTTTTTGTTATTGTTGGCAAAGTAAAGCTTGATAGAAGCCCCTTCTGCTAGATTAATGGATATAACACTGTAGTCTTCTGTTTCCATTAAAATGGATATACCCTTTATTTTTGATCGAGTGTTTTCTGCCATTTCTGTTACCGGGCTGTAACTACCATGTGTTTCTATAGCGTTAACAAAAAGCGTACTTGCAGTATTCGCTCTTCGAATAACGAAAGAAGGATCATCACGCAAATTGAACTCAGGATCGTTGGCGCCTAGTTTTGTAAACAAATAGGTATCTCCAGGCTCACTCGCCATACTAAGCGTATGAAACGTATTGTTGGAGAACCAACTCAACTGATCAATTTTTCCAGTGGCCGTACCCTTTGCCGTTAACCACAAATGCTGATACCCATGTTTTTTCCCAAATGGTGCAAGTGATTCAAGTGATTTAACATCGAAATTAGTAGACATTAGTTGCCCAAAATAATGGTAAGGTAAATCATATTTATTTTTGTCGGTTGCCTTTACTTTAAAGACATCAAGAATCAAAGGGTTTTCAAATCGTTCATCTTCAACCATTACCAAGGTACGATGCATTTTCACTCCTTCATAGGCATTGTTTTCCTTAGCGCTAATTAGCTGATGCCCGTTGGAAGACAAATCACTGACGTATTTGGTTGAATGAAATTGACTCCCTAATTCATATTTTCCTTTAAAATGGGAAGTTTCATTGACCACTAGCGTATTGTGTGCAATGGTTTGTTTTGCCCATGTTTTATTCTCCTTTAAATATCCTCCTCCATTTTTTTGGTCAATATTCACAAAGCGTGCTAAACCGTAGTCTTGCAAAACCTCTTCCCCTCTATGATACAAGGAAAAGGAAAGTTTATCATAATGTCCATGGCTATTTCCTTGTGCCGAATATTTGGCTACGAGATTCAATTCGTTTTCTACCTGTCCCGCACGAAGAATGGTTATACCGCCTTGTTTTCCATCAGGACCATCGGTAATCTCCATTGATTTTTTCGAGAAAGGAATTGCTTTTCCTTCTTCTATGGCCATAGCAACAGCAAAGCCAGCATCATCAAGGGTTATTTTTCCTTGTGCGTTGGCTATCGAGAGTAAACCTGGGTTCTTATCTCCATAATGATAGGCGATGTCAACGGAAGAAACCAATTCTCGTGAGAAATAGGACATCCCCTTTTGGGCATCGTTTAAGGGATAAAATTCTCCGTCTGTATCCGTTAAATTCAATAAGGTATTGACCGCCTTTAAAAGTACACCGTTGTTGTAATCAAAGATCTTTTCTTGTGGCCGCATATTGTTTAAGCCTACAGCAAAAAGCAGATAGGGATACATGGCATAGCGCTGATAATAGGGTGCTTCAGTATAGTATCCTTCCGGTGAAAAAGGCGCATCAATGTTGGCTAAAAAACCAGCTTTTTCATTAGCTTTTTTGATAAAACCCCCATCATTGTCTTTCGCGTTTTTATCAATTCCATCTTTTTTTAGTCCATAAAGAGCACGCTGAATCAACTCTTCATCTTGCATGACCAATCCAATCATTCCTACGGCTGCACTTCCCCATGTACTATGGTTGTGAATTCGATTAAAGTATTGTGGATTTTCAATGGATATGAAATCAGCAAAGGGACGAAATAAATCATCCTCAAGGTGATTGCGTTCTTTTTTTGATAGAAAGGTGTAAATGCAATCATAGGCTTGACTTACATAGAGTAACCAATTGGCGTCGTTCAAACATTGCCAGAATATTTTTCCGCGGGCATAGGATCGTGGCTGTGGATGTATAGGTAATCCATTGTATATGCGTGCATACTCCATCAAAACTTCTTTGACGTATAGAGCATACTTCTCTTCTTGCAAAATTTGATAAAGTGCTCCAGCCTTTTGAAGCATGGAAAAATTTCTTTTGTGACGATCATGGGTATACCCACCTGCCATATCTTTAGGAATAGGAACGTGGATTCCTGTAAGCATTTCGGCATCGACCTCGGCCTTCACCTCTGCCAAATGGGAATCAAAAAAAGGAACATTGCCTAAATTTTTTCTTATCTGCTCCACGCCTGTTTGGGTTAAAGTCAGATTGGGGTGTTGTTGCCCGATGAGATTTACATGAGCTAGAATCAAGAAAGCGATTAGTACGGTTTTGTAATAACTAAATGTATACATAATATTGGATTACCAAATTGGTTTACCAATGTATAAAATATTATTGAAGTTATTTACCTTTTGATTTTGAATTTTATAACACAAAAAACAACTCAATTTAATACATCAAAAAAGCCCTCGGAAATCAACCAAAGGCCTTGAATGTAAACTACTTAAACATAGACTTTCTACTCTTCGCCAGATTCAGCTTCATCAGTAACTTCATCTGGGGCAACAGCCATTACCATTCCGGTTGCATCAAAAAAGTCTCCAGACTGACTTATTTTTCCATCTTTAAATTCAAAGTAGTGGTAAGCTATAACAGAAAATGATTTCCCTGTCGCCTTACTCGTTCCTTTCCAAGTACCATACACACGAACCCCTCCATCTGGTTGTAGGGTTTCATTGTTTACACCCGGCAGCCAAACAGGATCGTTGAACGTGACATTTTCGAAATTGTTCATGTAGAACTTAGCTTGTTCAAGGACAGCTTCTTTTCCAACCTCGCCTAGTCCGTACATAGGAGAAACATGAACTATATCATCAGCTACATGGCTAGCATAAAAATCGTAATCTGTTGGAGAAACATAAGAGTTCATTAACTCTTCCGCTAAAGCTTTATTGGCATCGTACACGGATAAATCAGGTTGCTGCTCGCAAGCAATGCCACAGCATAATAG
>JAKMEK010000016.1 GCA_022425945.1 Flavobacteriaceae bacterium | reverse complement strand
GTTTAACTCTATACTTTATGACAAATAAAGAATATCGCCCAATCACAGGTAATGTGATGCAGTTTTGGGTTTCAGCATTCTAGCCTTTTGGTAACATTTGGGGTTTACCAAATATTGAATGTTAACCAGCAGTGATCCTCCCACTGGCTTTAAGTCACGGAACCCTGCGATGATAAGAAATAAAAACTGTGATTAAAACATTAGCAGATGCACTTGCAAAACAAGGCTACGATGTACTTACTCCTGTGCAATCAGAGGTAAGTAAAAAAGAGTTTGAAAGTTCTGATTTATTAGTTTCAGCGCAAACTGGATCAGGAAAGACCGTTGGATTTGGCATCGCCATTGCACCAACAATATTGAAAGATTCAGTGAATTTTGACACAGCAGGTGCACCTTTAGCTTTAGTGATCGCTCCTACAAGAGAATTAGCTATGCAGGTTAAACGAGAATTAACTTGGTTATATGGAATGGCTAAAGCAACTATAGCATCATGTGTTGGTGGTATGGATATGCGTGATGAGCGAAGATCGCTTGAACGAGGCTCTCATATAGTAGTCGCAACACCAGGGCGCCTTAGAGATCACATTCAGAGAGGCTCAATTAACTTATCTCAAGTAAAAGCAGTAGTTTTAGATGAAGCTGATGAGATGTTAGATTTAGGATTTAGAGAGGATTTAGAGTTTATACTATCTGAGGCACCAGAAAATAGAAGGACTTTAATGTTCTCTGCTACAGTTCCTCGTGCAATTGTGAATTTAGCAAAAAGTTATCAAAAAGACGCCATTCGCATAACCACTGTATCAGACACGAAACAGCATGCTGATATTGAGTACATTGCTATGACCGTGTCACCTAGGGATGGAGAAAATGCCATTATAAATGCCCTTAGGTATTATGAAGCGCCAAATGCTCTTGTATTCTGCAATACAAGAGCAATGGTCAATCGATTAACATCTCGATTATCAAATCGTGGATTTTCAGTTGTTGCACTTTCAGGTGAACTGTCCCAATCAGAACGAACTCATGCCTTACAAGCAATGCGTGATGGTCGAGCTAGAGTTTGTGTGGCAACAGATGTTGCAGCACGTGGAATTGATCTTCCAAACCTAGATTTGGTTGTGCATGCTGAACTGCCCCAAAACCATGAAACTATGCTACATCGATCAGGCCGTACTGGCCGTGCAGGCCGTCAAGGTGTTTCAGCTATGATTGTACCTAGTCGATTTCGTAAAAAAGCAGAACGTTTGTTACAATTAGGTAAAGTAACTGCAAATTGGCAAGATGCTCCTTCCGCAAAACAAATAATTGAAAAAGATCAGGAAAGACTCTTGTCTGATAGCACTTGGGCAAATTTACCAACATCCGCAGAAAAAGGCAGTGTAGATAAATTAATTGAAACATTTAATAAAGAACAACTAGCAACTGCATTTTTCCGTTTATACATTGCAAATCAATCTGCACCGGAAGAACTAGCTCCGTCAGGTGCCACTGGAGCACCTAAACCACGTGGCGAATTTGGACCAACTGTTTGGTTCTCTATCACTGGTGGTCGTGAAGCAGATGCTAATCCACGCAGAATGCTCCCTATGATTTGCAAAGCAGGCAATCTTTCACGCGATGACATCGGTGCAATAAGAATACAAGATACTGAAACTTTCATAGAAATACTCAAATCAAGTGTAGAGGGATTTTTGAAAGCCATAGGGCCAAACAAAGAGATTGAACCAGGGGCCTGGTTGAAACAATTAGCTAAAGCTCCAAAAATTAAAACTTCCCCACGTGATAAATTTGACAGGGCAGACAAAAATGGGAACCCTTTCAAATCAAAAAAGAAATGGGATAGTGATATTAGTAGAGACGATCGCGATACATTGGATATTGAACCCCAAACACGTCGTTCAAAACCAAATCCAAATAAAAACCCTGAAACACGTCCAGAAGGAGGAGTAATTCCCCTAAAAGCTCGTAATAAAAAAGAATCTAAACCTGACAATAGGAATAAAGGAAAACCAAATTGGTCAAATGAAGGTGGTAAAAAATCTAAACCAAAAAACCGCGCAAGACCAAAACCAGACGGGGATAAACAAGGCGTAAAAAAAGAAAATACAAAAAAGAAAAGAAATGATCGCCCTAGAAAAGAAAAAACAAATGCCCCAAGAGGGAAAAATGCTGTTTTGAAACGTAGAAGATAAATAAACTGCTAACAAAAAATTAACAGTGCAATATCTATA
>JAKMEK010000068.1 GCA_022425945.1 Flavobacteriaceae bacterium | reverse complement strand
ACAGCTTGTTTAGCCACCTCCTGAGGCGTTTGAAACAATGGACTAATATCTACATCAAATCCAATATCTACATAACTGGTTGCAACAACTTTAGCTCCACGATCATGACCATCCTGTCCCATTTTAGCAATCATAATTCTTGGACGACGACCATTATGCTGAGCAAATAGATCGCTCATCGCTTTTGCCTGTAAAAAGTATGTATCCTGATTCATTTCTTTTGCGTATACCCCAGTAAAGGTTTGAATTTTTGGCTTGTGCCGACCAAAAGCGTTTTCTAGCGCAGCTGAAATCTCGCCTAAACTTGCCCTTGAACGAGCTGCATTTACGGCTAAAGTTAAAATATTCTCATCACATTGTTCGCCAGATTTCAATTTTACAGCCGCATTAGTCAAGTCTAAAAGAGCTTGATTCACTAAAGCAGTATCTCGTTTCGCTCTCACTTCTGCTAAACGCTCTTTTTGCTGGGTCAAAACTTTGGCATTGTCAATTTGCAAAATTGAGAGTGGCTCTTCCTCAGTAAGTTGAAAATGATTTACGCCTACAATTATGTCCTGACCACTGTCAATACGCGCTTGCTTTTTTGCCGCTACTTCTTCAATGCGCATTTTTGGAATTCCAGCAGCTATCGCCTCAGTCATCCCACCCAACGCTTCTATTTCTTCAATAAGCGACCAAGCCTTGTCCATCAATTGGTCGGTCAACTGTTCTACAAAATAACTCCCTGCCCATGGATCTACCACCCGAGTAAGCTGTGTTTCATGTTGCAAATACAGTTGGGTATTTCGAGCTATGTGTGCTGAAAAATCTGTGGGGAGCGCTATTGCTTCATCAAGTGCATTGGTATGTAAGCTTTGTGTCCCTCCTAGAACAGCAGTCATCGCTTCGATGGTCGTGCGCGCAACATTATTAAATGGGTCTTGTGCTGTAAGTGACCATCCGCTGGTTTGACAATGCGTTCGCAATGCCATCGATTTCGGATTCTTGGGATTGAACTGTTTCACCAATTTCGCCCATAAGGCACGAGCAGCACGTAATTTGGCAATTTCCATAAAATGATTCATGCCTATCCCCCAGAAAAAAGACAAACGTGGAGCAAAATCATCAATATCAAGCCCAGCCTCAAGGCCAGTTCGAATATACGCTAAACCGTTTGCCAAGGTATAGGCCAGTTCTATTTCTGCAGATGCACCCGCCTCTTGCATATGATAACCCGATATACTGATACTATTAAACTTGGGCATATGCGCTGCCATGTATGAAAATATGTGGGATACAATCTGCATCGAAGCCTTTGGTGGATAAATAAAGGTATTGCGCACCATAAACTCCTTTAAAATATCATTCTGAATGGTCCCAGCTAAATCTGCTTGGTTGACCCCCTGCTCCTCTGCAGCAACGATATAAAAAGCTAAAATGGGCAAAACAGCTCCATTCATGGTCATTGAAACAGACATCTCGTTCAAGGGGATATTGTCAAAAAGGCGTTTCATGTCTTCGACTGTATCTATAGCCACGCCTGCTTTCCCCACATCACCAATAACGCGAGGGTGATCACTATCATACCCCCTGTGGGTTGGTAAATCAAAAGCCACAGAAAGCCCCTTTTGTCCTTTAGCTAGGTTACGCAAATAAAACGCATTGCTTTCCTCTGCAGAGGAGAAGCCAGCATATTGACGTATGGTCCACGGTCGTTGTACATACATACTTGTATACGGTCCACGTAAAAAAGGAGGCTTCCCAGCACCAAAAGACTGATGTGGGTGTTCAAAGATGGGGAGTTGACGCTCGAACATAATTCCTTCTTGGGTAGAAAAAGAAAATTCTTCCACTTGCTTAGAAGGAGATACCTGGTGAATATCTATGTGATCAAATGTCTTTTTATGACTCATCATCATTACTTAAATAAACCGTTTGAAGAGGAGTAAAAGGGCTACAGGAGGCAACAGGTATCTTTTTTTTACTTTTTGCAGATGCACTTAAACCTGATTCAGCCACATATCTGTTGGTACCCACCAATATTTGTTGGCCGGCCTTAAAACGCATTTTTTCGGCTTCCCTTACTTGTTCAATTTGGGATTGAATTTCATTGGATTCTAGTGCAACCAACCATCCTCCTTTTTCTTCAAGCGATAAGAACTGTGCCCAGCCTTTATCTTTCATTTCTTTAACTATAGTTTCGAGATAATAGCTGCCTTCAACCACATTGGGCAACTTATCGAAATAACTTTCGTGTTTTAACAGTTGAAGTTGGTTTCTGGCAATACGATCCCCAAAAGCATTGGGAGGATTGAAGCGTAAATCATAAGGGTGATTCAATATTCGATTTGCTCCACCTAGTACACCTGACATCACCTCAGTAGTGGTACGCAATAAATTTACATTGTAATCAGTGGTCGTTTTATTTCGTTTCTGCGGCTCAGCAGTGATTTCCAATGTCAATGTTTCGTCATACGATCGAATGATCAATTCCGCCAAAAAACGGAAAGAAGTAAGCTTTGCTATTTCAAAAAAGTAATTGCCGCCTTGACCAAACTGAACATGAATTGAGGATGGAAACGCAAGGGCACTTTCATCGATTAGTGAGAGGTAGGAATTTAACTGTGCTAGTGCATAGGCCATTTGCTGAACGAGGTTTGCTCCTGCATTTGCATAAATAGAAGCATTGACAAAAAGTGGCGTCTCGACAGCATGTCCCATAAAAGAAAGCCAACGCTCCTGATCTTTTATTTCAGAATCTTTCCAACTAGCTTTTCGTGCATACTGCCCATAAAAATCAACCACAACAGAAATGTTATCAAGGGCATTAAACTGAACCATCACACTATCTTCAGGAACACCTTTAAAGACAAATAATGCGGTTAGGTTACTTTTTGCGATAACATTGAGCAACAGCCCAACATCCTCAACATCATCTTCCATTAAAAAATGAAGACAATCGACTTCTGTTGAAATTGCTTCCTTAACCTGCTCAATGACAAAATCCAGTTCTCCTTTCACACTAATAGCTTGCACTATTTTCCATGCCGTAGGCGGAGCAGTAAGTGTATTTTTTGATTCATGGGGCTTGCTAAAATAAATGGGGGCAACAGCAATATTTTCTGGACTCATCCATGAATAAGCAACTGAAAATGAAGAAACATCAAGCGCCTTTTCCATTTGGGCTTGCTGCTCAGCTGCTGAGAAGGCAGTAAAGGCATCAAAGAAAGAATGTTCCATGGCTCAAGGTACAATTTCTCGTTATATGACGAGACTGGCTTCATTATAAATGCAACTGCAAATCTCCTTTAGCGATATGTCGCGACAAAATAATTTTCTGTATTTCAGAAGTACCCTCATAGATTTGCGTGATTTTTGCGTCTCGCATTAAGCGCTCCACATGATATTCTTTCACATAACCATTTCCACCATGCACTTGGACGGCTTCGATTGTAACACTCATGGCCACTTCAGAGGCTTTTAATTTTGCCATGGCACTAGCATGCCCATAAGGAAGCCCTTGATCTTTTAAATAGGCTGCACGATAAACCAGCATTCGAGCCGATTCAATTTCCATGGCCATTTCAGCCAATTTAAATGCTACTCCTTGGTGTTTGATAATTGGTTTGCCAAAAGCCTTACGTATATTGGCATAAGCAGCGGCCAACTCATATGCACCAGCAGCTATTCCCAAGGCTTGTGCTGCAATACCGATCCGACCTCCCTCGAGGATTTGCATGGCGAACTTAAATCCAAATCCATCCTCCCCTAAACGATTCTCTTTAGGAACCTTTACATCGGTATAGATGATGGAATGTGTGTCGGAAGAACGGATCCCAAGCTTATCTTCTTTTACACCGATTTGAACTCCTTCCCATGATTTCTCAACCACAAAGGCATTAATTCCTTTATGCCCTTTTTCACGATCCGTTTGCGCAATGACAACATGATAATCTGCTTTTTCTCCATTCGTAATCCAGTTTTTTACTCCATTAAGAAGATAATGATCTCCTTTATCGATCGCAGTCGTTTTTTGGCTTGTAGCATCACTCCCCGCTTCAGGCTCAGATAAACAAAAACAACCTATTGATTCTCCAGTAACCAAAGGTCTCAAGTAGGTGTTTTTAATCTCTTCCGACCCATATTTTTCAATCCCCCAAACGGCAAGCGAATTATGAGCGCTCATGATTACCCCAGCACTAGCATCCACCTTTGACAGTTCTTCCATCACCAGCACATAGGAAAGTGTATCTAGACCACTTCCACCATAATTGGGAGAGGCCATAATCCCCATAAAACCTAATTCTCCCATTTCTGTGACAGTTTTAGTAGGATACTCCATCTTGGTATCTCGTTCAATCACTCCTTCTTTTGCTCTCTGCGCAAAATCACGAGCAGCTTCTTGGATGAGTTTATGTTCTTCTGATAAAGAGAAATTCATTTTATTAAATTTAAAATTAATTAATTAGTTATTTTTTAGTTAGCCGAATTATGTTCATAACAAGCTCAATTACAATTATTTATGGTTATATCACTAAAAAAAAAATTGCTAACTCAGCTAAATTAGCAGCTATTTATCACTTATGTGTGAATTTATTAATTTTTTTTTTAATTATCTAAAACGAATTAAATGGTTAAAATATAAATGAATTCAATGAACCGCAATGGCAGATATGATTACTTTTACGCTTTATGAAAGAAAAGACAAACCAATTTGTTGAAAAATACGGTCAACCCATACGAGAAACAAAAGGGTGGGCCTTTTACTCATTATTGGTGGTTATTTTTTTACTACCTATGGGCTCTTTTCTTTGTCTATTTGCCCTCTACATTCGTTGGAAAAGCGTGCTCTTTAAAAAATAACTACGCAAGCACCTCCATGGGTTCATTTTTAGGCACCCTCGCATTCATCACATAAAACCATAAGGGAGGTACCATGGCTAATAAAATAGATGTCGGGTAACCAAAAGGCAATTGTGGACTTTCTGGTTTATGCGTGAGCTGCTGGTATTTTTTGGAAGATTTAAAATGATGATCGCTGTGACGTGTCAGTTCATACAAAACAATTCTCCCAATGATGTGATTCGAATTCCATGAATGATGTGTCTGCACACGCTCATAACGACCCGAAGCCAATTGCTTTCGCTGAAGTCCGTAATGCTCAATATAATTAATGGTTTCCAAGAATAAAAAGGACATTAGACCAATACAAACTGCAAAAAAGAGTGCATTCCAACCCAAGAGAACAACGATAAAACTGAGGTAAAGAGACTGAAACAAGATGTACCAAAGCATGTCATTTTTGATGCTAAAAAACCCTTTATTGTGCTGTTTTAATATGGCTGTTTGAATCCTCCAAGCATTAAAGTATTGCTGAGTAACTGAAGTCAACCAAAAATGATACAAATATTGATTTAGTTTAGCCGTAGCTGGATCCAAAGGTGTTGCTACATTTTTGTGATGTCCAAAATTATGCTCAAGATAAAAGTGCATGTACAAGCAAGGCAATAACAACAATTTCGAAAGCGACCGCTCAAATAAAGACGTGCGGTGCCCTAATTCATGGGCAACATTAATGGCATTAGTCGCGAGTAAAATTCCTAAGGAAAGGGTAATACCTATATATTCATGTAGCAAAAGAGCTGATGTACTGAGCACAAATAATCCATAGCCTAGAACACCAAACACAAAGGGGATATTCAAATACAGAAGAAGGTCAAAAAAAGCATTCTTTATTGAACTGGATTCAACTGGTGAATTGCTGATACCCTCCATGTCTTTCAACAATAGCTCGAGCAGAGGTATCAATAAGAACGTATACAATGGAGCCGTAAAGGCGAAGATTCCATTTGACAAAACAGAAACGAGCGCTGCCAAAGGCACAGTGTAGGCAAACAAATACTTCAAGTCGTTCATGAGCAAATTTTTCTACAAGTTACTATTTATAAAACAAAAGAGAAAAAAGCATAAACGGATCCAACGATTAAATCAGCTCTTTGTTTTGTAGGACTTATACAAAACACTCAGGGTTAAGCTAGAAATGACTAAGAAAATTCCAGCTAGGCTGTAAAGCGTATACACCTCATCAAACCAAAAAACTCCTACCGTTAGTGTAAATACTACTTCAACATACTTGAAAGGAGCAACTTTACTCGCTTCACCTTCCTGAAATGCCTTGGTCATATAGAGCTGACCAAAATAGCCGAACAAACCGAGTAACACAAGTAATAATAGCTCATAAATATTGGGTGTAAGCCAGGCAAAACCACTCCCAATCCCGCCTACTACGGTCGCAATCAACATAAAATAAAAGACCACCAAAAGCGGATGATCGTTTTGACCAATTTTAGCAATAAGGATATAAACGATTGCACTAAAAAAAGCCGCCGCTAAGACCAAATTCACCCCAAATAGGCTAATGCTTGCATCAAAGCCCTTGATCAAAACAACGCCAATAAAAGCAAGGAAATAGAAAAACCATTGAATGGGAAAAATCTTTTCTTTTAGGAAAATTACCGCTAAGATTCCACCAAAGATTGGAGCTATATAACGAATGGTTACCGCAGAACCTATGGGAATGTAATGAGCTGACAAGAAAAACAAACACATGGAAGTAACCCCGACCAATCCACGCACAACAACTAAAATTGGCTTGTTCGGACGAAAAGAAATCTTTTTCGATTTCAGAATAAAAGCAGTGATAAAAAGTGTTCCAAGAGAACGAAAAAACACCAACTCAAAAGTAGGGAACTGAATCAAAAACTTTATTAATCCGTTCATGCAGGCAAAGGCCATGGTACTTAAAATCATGTAACGAATGGCAGGTGGAATATTTTTCAATAGTAAAGATTAGCCACAAAGATGAAAAAATGTAATGAAACCATGCGCATAAAAGAGTAATATTGCACTAGAAATTATGTTAGAATTACTCGCAAATACTTCTTCTCACTACTTACTGGCCGCAACCGGTGCGTTTCTGTTGGGAATTGCAAAATCTGGCGTCAAAGGAATTGCTGTTTTCATTGTTGTACTATTTGTCTTTGCATTTGATGCAAAAGCATCGACGGGTATCTTGATGCCACTATTGATTGTTGGAGATGTTTTTGCCATTCTTTACTATAAAAAACACGCCAACTGGAAGTATGTATTCCAACTCATTCCTTGGATGTGTTTTGGTGTCCTTTTGGGCACTTACGGCGGAAATAAATTGGACGAGGCAAGTTTTAAAACGGGCATGGCCACGCTTATCTTAATCACCACTTTATTGTTGTTCTATTGGGAACGTCGTCCAAAAAACAAAGTTCCTAACAATCTCTTTTTTGGGGCAAGTATAGGTGCATTAGCTGGGTTCACCACCATGGTTGGCAATCTAGCAGGAGCAGTAACAAACATTTATTTTCTTGCCATGCGCCTGCCAAAAAACGTTTTCATCGGCACTTCTGCCTATGTGTTTTTTATCATCAATATTTTTAAAATCCCGTTTCATATTTGGGTATGGAAAACCATCAGTACTACTTCCCTAGAAATTAGCTTACAATTCATCCCTTACTTGATGCTCGGACTATTTGTAGGGGTTCGTTTAGTTAAACGCATAAACGATACAAACTACCGTAAACTGATCCTCTTGCTAACTGCTATCGGAGCACTCATACTATTCTTTCGATAAACTTTGAATAATTTCCTCCACAACCGCTGGATTTAGCAAAGTGGAAATATCCCCCAACTGATCGTTTTCTCCGGCTGCAAGCTTCCGTAGAATACGACGCATGATTTTTCCGCTTCGTGTTTTGGGGAGTCCAGAAACAAACAAAACTCGATCAGGTTTTGCAATGGGACCAATCTGAGAAGCGACCGTAGCCCTTATTTCATCAACCAGTGAGGGCACCACTTCGGTTGAATCATATAGAATCACGTAGGCCATTAGTGCGTTTCCTTTAATGCTATGTGGATAGCCCACTACAGCGCTTTCCACCACTGCAGGGTGCTCGTTGAGTGCGTTTTCAATGGGCGCGGTTCCTAAATTATGTCCCGAAACAATGACTACATCATCAACTCTTCCGGTGATGCGGTAATTTCCTTCTTTATCACGAAGGGCACCGTCACCAGGGAAATAGCGTCCATTGTAGGCAGAAAAATACACCTCTTTGTAGCGTTGGTGGTCACCGTATATCGTTCTGGCAATTCCTGGCCATGGATAATTAATGGTTAAAATCCCTTCAGCTTCTTTTTCAATGATTGGTTTTCCGTTCTGGTCGAGTAAAGCAACCTGTATACCGGGCAATGGCTGGGTAGCATAGGTTGGTTTTTGTGGGGTAACACCCGCCAAAGAAGAAATCAATACACCTCCAGTTTCGGTTTGCCACCACGTATCGACAATGGGTACAATTTCCTTTCCTATATTGGTATTGTACCAATTCCACGCTTCATCATTGATGGGTTCCCCAACAGAACCTAACACTTTGAGAGAGGAAAGATCGTAATCTTCAATTAATTTTGTAGGATGCTTCGCCAAAGAACGAATGGCAGTGGGTGCGGTGTAAAACTGCGTCACCTTGTGCTTTTCACAAATTTCCCAAAAACGATTCCATTTCGGATAAGATGGTACTCCCTCAAAATGCACAGATGTAGCACCACAAGCTAAGGGTCCATAAACCATGTAGCTATGCCCAGTAATCCAACCAATATCTGCAGTACACCAATAGATGTCCTCTGGTTGATACTGGAAGACATTCATAAAAGTATAGGCTGTGTAAACCATGTATCCTCCACAACTGTGCACCATTCCCTTGGGTTTTCCTGTAGAGCCCGAAGTATACAAAATAAACAATGGATCTTCCGCGTCCATTAAGGTTGGGGCACATTTATCAGAAAGTCCATCAATAAAGTCGTGCCACCAAATATCTTTTCGGTTATTCCATTCGACAGTTTGAAATGTACGCTGAAAAACAATGCATTTTTTGATCGTATCACACTGCGCTATAGCTTCATCTGCGATTGATTTAAGCGGAATTTTTTTATCCCCTCGAAATGCACCGTCAGCCGTAACCAAAAGGACACAACCCGCGTCGTTGATACGCGCAGCAAGAGCTGCTGAGGAAAACCCAGCAAATACGACCGAATGAACAGCACCTATTCGAGCGCAGGCAAGAACAGCTATGGTTAACTCGGGAACCATGGGCATATAGATACACACCCTATCTCCCTTTTTAATTCCTTGACTTTTCAATCCATTAGCAAAACGAGACACAGCCTCTAATAAACTCTTGTAAGTATATCGCTGAACGGTATCATTGGGGTCATTAGGTTCCCAGATTAGCGCTTCCTTGTCTGGATGTTCAGCAACATGCCGATCCAAGCAGTTCTCTGTAATATTTAATTTTCCCTCAACGAACCACTCCGTAGAAGGAGTGGTCCAATCGTGCTTCAAAACATTTTTCCATGGCTGCTGCCACTGAAAAGTTGCAGCAATCTCAGCCCAAAACTCCGTAGGGTTATCAACGGAATATCGGTAAGCCTCTTGATAAGCCGCTTGACTTCTTAATTGAAAATCAGCAAGTTTCTTCATTCATCTATTTCTTAGGTTACCCAAGATAAAAAATAGATTTCAAACCCCTCTACAATCCATAAAAAGATATTAAATTGTTGAAAAAACATAGGATGTTTTCTAGAGGTCACAAACTCAATAGCATATTATTTATACGTTGTCCCCGCTGTCACGAGGGAGCGTTTATTCAACGAAAAGTTTATGACTTTAGCGGTCTAACTTCGGTCAGGAAAAGCTGCCCTAGCTGCGCACTGAATTATCATTTAGAACCCAGTTTTTATTTCGGCTCTATGTTTGTTGCTTATGCCCTAGGAGTGGCGGTGATGGTTGCAGTAATTGTAATGAACCATTTGTTAATGGAGTCATTTTCCTTTCTAAAAGCCTTCTGGTCCATCTTTGTTGTATTGATCGTTTTGGCTCCCTACCTCAATGCCTTATCAAAAATAATCTGGGCGAATTTCTTCTTTCATTACGATCCCGAATGGAAAGTAAAATACCCGATAAAAAAATAGTGCTTGTTTGTTCACTAACTCCCGACCAATTTTGCGACTACACTAACTGTTTCCTGAAGATAAACTTGATCTCCGTAATGACATCTATCATTTGAAAGTACAATTCAATTGATTAATGGTACATAATTTTGGATAGATCAGTAGTTTTTTAATACATTGTTGCAATCACTTAAGTTTCACAGATTCGATAAAGGGTGACGACTCAATTTAGAACCAAGTTATATTAAATGAAATATATACTCTCGATAGATGCAGGAACCACGAGTTCTCGTGCAATATTATTTGACAAAATGGGACAGGCAAAAGCTACTGCCCAACACGAATTCCCACAATACTTTCCTAAGGAAAGCTGGGTAGAACACAATGCTACAGAAATATGGGCAACCCAACTCAAAGCAATACGGGAGGTTATCGACTCCGAGGGGATATCCATCGATGATATTGCTGCAATGGGAATTACCAATCAGCGAGAAACCACAGTAATTTGGGACCGTAAAACAGGCGAACCCGTTCATAATGCCATTGTTTGGCAAGACCGAAGAACCGCCTCAATTTGTGATGAATTACAAGCTGAAGCATCCACTTTTTTAACCAAAACCGGTTTGGTACTCGACGCTTATTTTTCGGGCACAAAAATCAAGTGGATACTTGATAGTGACCCTAGCCTTCGAAAACGTGCTGATGCTGGAGAACTCGCTTTTGGAACGATCGACACCTGGCTAATATGGAATCTAACCGAGGGAAAAGTTCATACGACCGATGTAACCAACGCAAGTCGCACCTTGATCTTTAACATCCATAGCCTCGAATGGGATCAAGAATTATTGGAGTTACTCAACATTCCAGTTTCCTTACTCCCTAAAGTGGTCAGTTCATCTGAAATAGTGGGAGAAACTGAAGCCTCTGTACTGGGAAAAGCAATTCCCATTAGTGGAATAGCTGGAGATCAGCAAGCTGCGCTATTTGGTCAATTGTGCATCAATCCGGGTGATGTCAAGAATACCTATGGAACGGGTTGTTTTTGTATCATGAACACCGGAGAAAAAGCGGTTGTTTCCCACAACAAAATGCTGACCACCATTGGGTGGCAGTTGAATGGAAAAATAACCTACGCTCTAGAAGGTAGTGTTTTTATCGCTGGCGCATTGATTCAATGGCTACGCGACCAACTTCAAATCATCGACGCGGCCCCAGAAATTGAAGCCTTGGCCAATACTGTAGAAAACAACGGTGGCATTACGTTCATTCCGGCCCTCTCCGGCTTGGGTGCTCCGTTTTGGGATCCTGAAGCCACAGGTGCCATCATGGGGATTACGCGTGGAACACAAAAGGGGCATATCGCACGTGCCGCATTGGAGGCCATTGCGCTTCGCTCCAGAGACATCATCGTAGAAATGCAAAAAGATGCCGGAGTACATTTTGCCAACCTAAAAGTAGATGGCGGTGCAAGCAACAATGATTTACTGATGCAGCTTCAAGCCAACATTTTGAATAAAGCGGTCATCCGTCCAGATACAACCGAAACGACTGCCTTAGGAGCCGCCTTCTTTGCAGGGCTTGCAGTAGGCTTTTGGAAAGACGAAGCAGAACTTCAAACCATTTGGAAAGAAAACAAATCCTTTCAACCCCAAAACGATCCCAACACGCAGGATTGCATTGATTTATGGGAAAAACGCATTCCTAAAGTACTCAAATAAGCACCCATGAATAGAGAACAACACCTAACCAAAATAACTACACGCAAAAAACCCTGGGATGTACTCATTGTGGGTGGCGGAGCCTCTGGTCTAGGTGCCGCAGTAGACGCTGCAAGTCGAGGTTATAGAACCCTTCTACTTGAAAAACATGACTTTGCCAAAGGAACTTCTTCTAGAAGCACCAAACTGGTCCACGGTGGCGTTCGCTATTTGCAAAATGGGGATGTGTCATTGGTTATAGAAGCCCTGAAAGAGCGGGGAATCATGCGAAAAAATGCCCCACATTTGGTACAAGACCTCAGTTTTGTCATTCCTTCTTACGACTGGTGGAATAGTCCTTTTTATGGAATTGGATTAAAAATTTATGATATGATGGCAGGGAACCTTGGCTTAGGTCCATCTACCCTCCTCGACCGAGCGGAAACCATTGACCTTATCCCCAATGTAAAAAAGAAAGGTTTACGTGGAGGAGTCATTTATCACGACGGACAGTTTGACGATGCACGGATGGCGATTAGTTTGGCACAGACAGCTGAAAATCACGGAGCAAGTCTACTAAACTATTTTTCGGTCATAGGCATGACGAAAGAAAACGGCATGATCAACGGAGTAGAAGCCAAAGATGAACTGAGTGGAAAAACCTATACAATTGAAGCCAAGGTAGTCATTAATGCTACAGGTGTTTTTTCCGATGAAGTCATTCAAATGGATCAGGCCAATGCAAAAAAACGCATTGTTCCAAGTCAGGGTGTTCATATTGTACTTGACAAAAGCTTCTTGAGTGGGCCTCACGCAATTATGGTTCCACACACTTCTGATGGTCGGGTGCTCTTTGCGGTACCTTGGAACGATTATGTGGTTGTGGGAACAACAGACACGCAAATTGAAACAGCTTTGGTAGAACCCAAAGCTAAGGAAGAAGAAATCCAATTCATTTTAGATAACGCAGGAATGTACATGACCACTCCACCTACACGTGCAGACATTAAGAGTGTTTTCGCGGGTCTACGTCCTTTAGCAGCCCCAGAAGATGATGGAAGTGCAACCAAAGAAATTTCGCGTCACCACAAGGTATTGGTTAGCACCTCTGGCCTTGTAAGCATTTTGGGTGGAAAATGGACAACCTATCGGAAAATGGCTGAGGACATTATCAACACAGCTCAGTCCGTTGGGGGCTTACCAGAACGTGGATGCATTACCCATAATCTTCCTGTACATGGATACGATTATAATTCTGATTGGACCAATCCACTGCATGTCTATGGTGTAGATATTGATAAAATCATTAAGCTTGATCCGGAGGGAAATACTTCTTTGAGTAAAGAAGTTCATTTGACCAAAAATCAGGTCATATGGGCAGTACAAGAAGAAATGGCCATGACCGTTGAAGATGTTCTTGCGCGTCGTACTAGAGTGCTTTTTCTCAATGCATCAGAAAGCCTTATTTTAGCACCAATAGTAGCTGCCATTATGGGGAAAGAAATGGGAAAAGACAAGAGCTGGATTGCCGCACAAATTGAAAATTATACTACTTTAACACAAAACTATTTAATACAATGATGACTCCATTTATCGCTGAATTTATCGGCACCAGTTTATTGCTCCTCTTGGGAGCAGGCGTAGTAGCCAATGTGAGTTTAAAGAAAACTTATGGAGAGGATCAAACCCCCTTATTACTCATTACAATTGCCTGGGGTTTTGCGGTCTTTGTTGGCGCCTATGTGACAGGGCAATTTAGCGGGGCTCACCTCAACCCAGCAGTAACCATTGGCTTAGCTATTATTGGAAAATTTTCATGGAGCTTGGTTCCCACCTACCTCCTTGCCCAACTTTTGGGCGCAATGTTTGGCAGTTGGTTGTGCTATATTTTGTATATCGATCATTACCGTGAAACAGAAGATGAAGACACCATACGCGGAACTTTTTGTACTGCACCAGCCATTCGTAATTACAAGAATAACTTCTTTAGTGAAGCTCTTGGAACCTTTGTCCTTGTTTTTGGTATATTTTTTATCGCTTCCCCAAACATCGTTATTGATGGAGCGGTGACACAAAATTTTGGCATTGGTTCGCTAGAATCTTTACCGGTAGCTATTTTGGTATGGGTCATCGGTATGGCATTAGGAGGCACAACCGGATACGCAATTAATCCTGCCCGAGATTTTGGACCACGTCTAATGTATCAGTTACTTCCACGAAAAAATAAAAAAGCCGATTGGGCTTACAGCTGGATACCTGTATTTGGCCCCATCACTGGAGCAATAGCTGCGGGAATACTCTACAACATATTAATGGCCTAATTATTTGGCTACATTAACGGCTCTTGTTTCACGAATAACCGTCACCTTTACCTGTCCAGGATAGGTCATGTCGGTCTGAATTTTTTGAGAAATCTGGAAAGAAAGCTCAGCCGCATTATTGTCAGACACTTTCTCACTTTCAACAATGACACGTAATTCTCTTCCAGCCTGAATGGCATAGGCCTTGCTCACACCATTGAAATCAAAGGCTATCTTCTCCAAGTCTTTCAATCGCTGAATATAACTGTCAAGTACTTGACGTCTTGCGCCAGGACGAGCACCAGAAATGGCGTCACAAACCTGAACTATGGGTGATAATAAAGAGGTCATTTCAATCTCATCGTGATGCGCTCCAATGGCGTTACACACTTCTGACTTTTCGCCGTGCTTTTCTGCCCACTGCATACCGAGGATTGCGTGAGGCACTTCTGTTTCTTCTTCAGGAACTTTTCCTATATCATGGAGGAGTCCTGCACGTTTGGCGAGCTTAGGGTTAATCCCAAGTTCTGACGCCATTACACCACATAACTTCGCAACCTCGCGGGAGTGCTGCAATAAGTTTTGCCCATAAGAAGAACGGTATTTCATTCGACCTACCATTTTGATCAGTTCAGGACTTAGCCCATGAATTCCAAGGTCAATAACAGCCCGTTTACCCACTTCTATGATTTCATTTTCAATCTGCTTTTTGGTCTTTTGCACCACTTCTTCAATACGGGCAGGATGAATTCTACCATCTGTCACTAAGCGGTGTAGGGACAAACGTGCTACCTCACGACGTACAGAGTCAAAGCAGGAAAGTATGATTGCCTCGGGAGTGTCATCTACAATGATTTCTACACCAGTTGCTGCTTCTATGGCACGAATGTTTCGCCCTTCTCTTCCGATAATTCTTCCTTTCACATCGTCAGAGTCTATATTGAATACCGAAACACAGTTCTCTACAGCTTCTTCCGTTCCGATACGTTGAATGGTGTTGATGATTATCTTTTTAGCCTCTTGCTCGGCAGAGAGTTTTGCTTCTTCAATGGATTTTTGAATGAAGGACATTGCTTCTGTTCGGGCAGCATCTTCTAGGGAAGAGATCAGTTCTTTTTTTGCCTCTTCAGTACTTAAGCCAGACACAACCTCTAATTGTTCTTGGTAGCGCTTTTCTGCCTTGTCCAATTCTGCTTTTTTGCGATCAATGTTTTGGATACGCTGATCAAAATTATTGGCCTTCTGCTCTAAACGTTCGTTAACACTTTTGTTTCTTGAAAGTTCTTTATTGAGATTGTTTTCTTTTTCTCTGGCGCGTTTTTCAACTTCTTCCACCGTTTTTTCACGTAAGGAAATTGCTTTTTCATGTTCAGACTTTAACTCGATGAAGCGCTCTTTGGCTTGCAACATTTTGTCTTTTTTAATTCTGTCCGACTCTTGGTGCGCCTTTTTAATGATGCGCTTTGCTTGCTGTTCACTTTTTTTGATGCGTGAACTAGACTTAGTGCGTTGTACTATTTGTATACCGATAAGACTGAGTAAACCTCCGCCTATCGCTGCACCTATAATGAATATTGTTGTTGTCATTTGAGTAAAAATTAAATCAAAAAAGCCTGCATCAGTTTAGGATTTGCATAAACTCCATAATTACAGGATTGCGGCTAACCTATGGATCAAGGATCTGCTCAGGGCAGCATGCTTTTACCATATGGACTCACCTCTTTTAAAAAAAAGTTCGTTGAGTTTATCAAAAAAGTAAACCAATACAGGCAGTAAGTGTATTATTTATATAAAGAACGCATCAGAAAGAAGCCATATGCTCATCGATCATCGCATTGAGATGATTTAGTGTTGCATTATCTATGGCTGTACTCTCTTTTTCATTTTTACGGCTCTGCTCCAACTGTGTTGCAAATTGCAAGGCACACATGGCCAGTACATCTTGCTTGTCGCGCACCGCATAGTTTTGCTCCAACTGTTTGATCATTGCTTCAATTTTCTTGGCCGAGAGACGTAATGCCTCCTCCTGTTCTGGAGCAACTGACAAGGGATATACCCGGTCAGCTATGGTCAATTTTATTTTTAACAAATCACTCATTAATCTTGTTTACGCTAGTTGATTCAAATGATCGATGCAGGCATCTACTTCTTTGATTAGCGTATTGATTTTATTTTTGGTTGTTACATTACTTTGGTCACTACCAAGTAATGAATTGGCTACGGCTAATGAATCATTCTTTACTTTTAGGGCCTTGTTGTCTTCGTCCAATTTTTGTTGGATTGCTTTACTTTCTTCCAACTGTTGGCGAAGCGACTCGATTGCGTAATGGTTGTCTTTTAATTTATTCAACAACAACACGATGTTTTGCTCGAGGGTGGCAACACTTTGATTTGATTCATCCATAGGGCCTTCATTACTCCTTAACCAAAGGTAATGAATTTTACCATAGGGGGGATTCTATCCCGGGATTCAATTTAAATTTTAACAGAATTTTTAGGCTTTCAAACACCCTTATTCAAAGTTAGCATTGCATTCATTGCAAGGGGCTCTGGAACAAAGAAATAATCGTGGTGATAGGCTGCTACAACATTACACGGAATATTGTTTTGACACAACGCTTTGCTTACTCGGGCAGTAATGCCCACATCCGTCAAGGCTGTTGGGGTATTAAGCCGAATACAGCGACTTGGGAAACTGAATTCAAGTGCATTTTTTTCGGCTGCTTCTTTCTGTAAAATGTAGGTCTCACCCATCGCTTCCCTGAAAGACATGAGCGGGGTGATACCCGAGCATATTTTTGTCGAATACACATAAACGCTCGGCAGCAACTCAAATTCTAGGAATTGGTTCATGCCTCAAGTTACATTTTTTTATACATTTGAAAGACCCAATCTATTGCCATGTATCAAACCTATCATACCATTCCCATGTTTTCTCGTGTATTATCCATTCACTGGATGTGTGTTGCTGGCTGCAGGTAATGTTCCAAATTCTGTGTTATGCAATAAAAATATAGTTTAAGTCAATAAAAACGAGGCTCCCCCAAGTCGAACCAAATAAAAAGAAATTACATCCTAATCCATCTAAAAAATCTTCGCTTAGCATCGCTAAAATGGTGAAAAGCTGGATCTAGTGTTTCAAAATCAGAGGTGACTACTTCGACAAGCTCAGTATCCCAATTCTTAATTCCTAATTCTTCATTCCTAATTAACACAAGCGTTATCAAAAACAACAAGAAAAGAGGAAGAGCAGTAAACGTTTTTATTTGTAGACAGTTAATCGTTATATTCACAGAAATAAAATTCGATTTCTCACACAATGTTTTCAAATAAATCTCTCCTTCTCAGTGTAGTTATTTTCGTCTATGCATGCACATCACCTCAATCCAACAAAACCATTGCTCTTCCCAAAGCTGTCGAAGAGACCTCTGGCTTGGCCACAGCGGGTAATGACCTCATCACCCATAATGATTCTGGAGATGATGCCTTGCTCTATCGCATAAACAAGCAGGGAGAACTGGTCGATACCTACCCCATTTTGGGAGCAGTCAACCGTGATTGGGAAGATTTGGCGCAAGACGATTCCATTTACTACATCGCCGATACGGGCAATAACAATGGTAGACGAAAAGACCTCACCGTTTATCGGCTTTCCAAGGACTTTGAATTGCTCGATTCTATCACAATTGCCTATGCAAAGCAAAAAAAATTCAAGAAAAATAAGAAAACCAAGTACGACGCTGAAGCCCTAATTGCGGTGGGAGATAGCTTGGTGCTGTTCTCAAAAAACAGAAAATCCTATTCCACGCAGCTCTATGTTTTTCCAAAAACTGCCGGAGACTATTCCCTTCACAGTAGAAAAAAGATAGCCGTAAAAACCCTCATTACTGGAGGTGATTATTCTCCAAAATCCAAAAGAATGGTCTTGACGGGCTATTTGCCCGACCGATCGCAATACCTCTTGGTGGCCGATAATGTTTCTCTTGAGGAACTTTCCAATCTAAAATTCACTCGCTATCGCTTGCCCCTTAAGAAAGCACAAGTAGAGGCCGTAAAAATTCTGGCCGATGAATCCATTTGGATTAGTTCTGAAGGGGAAGGCTTAGCCATTCCGTTTCTACAAAAAATTGACCTTAACAGTTTGACAATCGAATAAACAAGAACACCACTATATACTATGCTGCGCAAAAGTTTACTATTTTCCGAAAAAACTCACCTCAATGCCACCCTCCTTTTCATCCGGCTGTGTGCTGGCTTTTTGATGGTTTATCTCCACGGTTGGAGCAAGCTAATGGCGGGGACAAACCGCTGGGAGCGATTGGGTAGTTCGCTAGCCGAAGCCATTGGACTCGATTTCATGAGCATACCATTAGGGTTTATGGCCAGTTTTGCCGAATCGATTGCGGCCATTTTCCTCATTTTTGGGTTCACAACCCGACCTGCAGCTTTCTTACTCTCGTTCACGATGTTGGTCGCCAGTATTAAAAAACTCGAGCTTGGACTCAAAGCTGCTGAACTCCCACTTCTATTTCTCCTTTTATCGTTCATAATTCTTTTGAATGGGGCAGGCAAATACAGCCTAGATCATCGTATCTTTCGAACGAAAAAATAAATTATGCGATTACTGATTATACTGCTATGTCTATGGGGTGTCTCCCCAGAAGAAACCACATCAACCGCCAACTCCCTTATGGTGGGGAAATGGAAGCTGCAAAGAAAGGTAGTCGAAAAAGGTCCCAACCGTTGTTATGTAGATGCCGTAAGTTTTTATGAGAACAATCAATTTGAACTCGTTTTCAAAACCTTTATCGCTAATAAAGAACGTACGTTTACCTATACAGGAGAAGTCAATCAAGAGGGAGACGCTACCCTTGTACTGGGTGATGGGATCGCGCAACTCAAAGGGTTTAATCGCATAGAAAATAAGGTTGACTTCCGTTTCGAGTATGGGAAAAATCTGGGCATGTTTTGTACTGAAGAAAAACACCCCTATCCGCACAAACATCTTCCTCATGTACTCATTGGGGAAAAAATCGATTAGCAGTACTGGCTTATGAATTTACTCTCAATAGAAGGAGTTGGAAAAACCTATCAGGATCATCCCGTATTTGAAAATATTTCCTTTGGGGTCAATCAAGGTCAAAAAATTGCCCTAATTGCAAAAAATGGAACAGGGAAAACGACCCTCCTAAAAATCATTGCCGGAGACGACACCCCAGACAAAGGGGAAGTCAACCAACGCAAGGGTACACGTATTTCGTATTTGGCGCAAGAACCTTTGCTCAATCCGGCATATACGGTCGAAGAATGCATTCTTCAATCAAACAACGAAAGCATACAGGTTATTGCTCGCTATGAGGAAGCGCTTAATAATCCGGAAGATGCTGAAGCCTATCAGTTGGCCTTTGAGGCCATGGATCAGCATCAGGCATGGGACTTTGAAACGCAATACAAACAAATCTTATCCAAATTAAAACTGGATCGCCTAGAAGCAAAAGTGGGGAGCCTCTCCGGAGGACAACGCAAACGCATTGCCCTAGCCATTGCACTACTCGAAAAACCGGATGTACTCATACTCGATGAGCCCACCAACCACCTCGATCTTGAAATGATTGAGTGGCTCGAGGCTTATTTTGCAAAAGAAAAATTTACCCTGCTTATGGTAACGCACGACCGTTACTTTTTGGAACGAGTGTGCAACGAAATCATCGAATTAGATGAGGGGAAATTATACACTTACAAAGGAAATTATTCGTACTACCTCGATAAGCGTGATGCGCGAATTACCCAAGAAGATGTTGAGGCACACAAAACCAAACAAACCTTTAAAAAGGAATTGGAATGGATGCGCCGTCAACCAAAAGCAAGAACTACCAAATCCAAATCGCGAATAGAAGACTTTAAGGTCATCAAAGCAAAAGCCCACCAACGCAGGCAAGAACACGAAGTGCAATTAGAAATCAACATGGAACGCTTGGGCACCAAAATGATTGAAATGCACAAGGTGAGTAAAGCCTTTGGCGAAACGACCATTTTAGATCAATACGACTACACCTTTCAACGCAACGATCGCATTGGTATTATTGGAAAAAACGGGACAGGAAAATCAACCTTTCTGAACCTCATTACGGGAAATGACAAACCCAACAACGGAAAAATTGTTTGGGGAGAAACCGTTAAATTTGGGTACTACACCCAAGGGGGGATCACCATCAAAGAAGGACAAAAAGTGATCGATGTCATTCGGGAATTTGGGGAGTTTATTCCCCTAAAAAAAGGGCGAAAAATCTCAGCGCAACAACTACTAGAACGCTTCTTATTTGATCGCAAAAAGCAATATGATCTGGTTGAAAAGCTAAGTGGAGGGGAACGAAAGCGCCTTTACCTCTGTACTGTACTGATCCAAAACCCAAACTTTCTTATTCTAGATGAGCCCACCAACGATCTAGATATTGTTACCCTCAACGTACTGGAGAGTTTCCTGATGGATTTCCCGGGTTGCTTGATTGTTGTGTCGCACGACCGCTATTTCATGGATAAAATTGTGGATCACTTATTTGTGTTTCGTGGGAAAGGCGAAATTGAAGATTTTCCCGGAAACTATTCCGACTTCCGTTCCTATGAAGATAGTCAACCCAAAGTCTCCGAAAAAGAAAAAAGTAATACCGATAAAAAAGAGTGGAAAACTCCCAATAGCTCCACTACCCTCTCTTTTTCAGAACAAAAAGAATACAGTCGTCTAGAAAAAGACATTGCTAAACTTGAAGAAGAAAAAGAAAGCATCGAAAAACAATTCATGGAGGCCAATTTAGCACCGGAGACCATCACTGAACTTTCTATAGAATTGAACAAGCTTAGCACAGCCATAGAAATAAAAACCGAGCGTTGGTTCGAACTGTCGGTTCAGAGTGATTAAAGAATCTGTAGGCAATTCATTTTTGCGCCCCGCTAGAGGGTGGAGAAATAAATGGAATGCCTTATCTTCGTTTTTATGTTAAAGCAGTGTACACTATTTTTTCTATTGACCCTTTTTATGTGGAACACAAGGGGTCAAGAAACGACGCCTCCCTTGGATATTCCTCTAAAGCTCTCGGGCACCTTTGGCGAATTTAGGGCAACGCATTTCCATGCAGGTCTGGACATTAAAACCCAAGGAAAAGAAGGATTTGAAGTGCGCGCAATAAAGGCCGGAAGCCTTAAACGCATCAATGTTTCCATTTCTGGTTATGGGAAATGTCTCTACATTCAGCATGCCGACGGAACAACGTCTGTCTACGCACACCTGCAGAAATTTGCACCAAAAATAGAAGCTTACATCAAACAATATCAATACGAAAAGGAGCAGTTCACCATTCAGCGCTACCTGAAATTAAATGAACTAACCCTTGAGGAAGGAGAAGTGATTGGTGTGTCTGGGAATACCGGCGGATCAGAAGGTCCACATCTACACTTTGAAATTAGAGACACCAAAAGCTCAAATCCGTTGAATCCATTACAATTGAATTTTGACATAGAAGATAGCATTCGACCAGTAATTCAAGGGATGTACATGTACTCTATTTTTAGGGACAAAGCCAGTCAAAAAACCCCCATAACCCTAAATAAAGAAAATGACAGCACCTATGTTGCCGATCTTCAGCATCTCGGCGGAACCTTTGGCCTAGGCGTTCGTTTGTTCGATCGTCAAGATTTGAGCTACAATCGTAATGGTATCTACAACGCCACATTAAAAATAAATGGGACTACGCGATTCTCCTATACCTTTGACCGTATTGATTTTAAGGATGGAAAAAAAATAGATGCGCTAATCGATTATGCGACCTATAAAGAGGAACGCATTCGAATTCAAAAACTGTTTCGTAACCTAGGAGTGGGATATAGTTTTTTACCCAAAGATGCCCCCAACGGATACCTTGTTTTTGAAGAGGGACACTCCTACCAAGTTGAGTTAATGGTCGAAGATTATGCACACAACAAAACCTATGTATCTTTTTATGTAGAAGGAGCTCCTTATGAGCGCCCTTCTCCCCTTCCTCCTAATTCAGATTCCTTATCACCCTATAAAGACTATTTATTTACCCATGGGCCCTATGAAGTCTATCTCCCCAAGGAAACCTTCTATGCACCCGTAAAACTAAACCTCAGTGCAGTTAACGACACCCTTTTTATTGAAGACACTAAGCAAGCGCAGCGCAAAGGATTTACGTTGGAAGTGAAAATCCCTGAAGGGCTAGATTCGCTCCAGTTACAACAATTGTGTTTGGCCAAAACAAACCCAAGGGCAAAAAAAGATGACAACCCACTGCAGTATGTTTGGACGAGCAAGAAAGATAGTCTTCTAAAAACAACTGCTGCCTATACGGGCACATATCTTATCACCAAGGACAGTCTCCCTCCAAGCATCGAGCCCTTAAACTTCGTTGATGAACAATGGATGAGTAATTACACCCATCTCAAAATGGGCATAGACGATGATTTCTCTGGGATACAATCTTATCGTGCAACCATCAATGGTCAATGGATTCGTATGGAGTATGAGCCTAAGGACAAAACCCTGATCTATGATTTCGATGACATTGACTTTAAAAAAGCAAAACTTGACCTACGCATTGAAGTAAAAGATAATGTAGGAAACACAAGTGTGTACGAAACAAGTATTTTTAGGAAACCGTAGTAAGACTAAATTCTGCCAATACATCCATTAGATAATCAATTTCTGCCCTGGTATTAAAGGACGAAAACGAGAAGCGCAAAGAGGGCCTTGATTTGAGTTCTTGCGGAACTACCTCATGCAATACGTGTGAGCCTGCTGTGCTACCCGATTGACAAGCGCTTCCCTTTGAACAGGCCACACCTTTCAAATCCAAATGAAAATCTAACAAACCCGCTTTGTCCGCAGGTACAGGTAAACATACATTTAGCAAGGTATACGTACTTTTGTCTTCATTGCCACAACAACCGTTGAAATGAACCTCAGGAAACAAGGCGATAAAACGCTTTTGGGCATAAGCTTTTAGGTCCTTAATGTAGTTACGTTCTTCTTCTAATTTTGCATAGGAAATCTCTAAAGCCTTAGCCATACCCATGATGTTATGGACAGATTCTGTACCGGCTCGAAGACCGCGTTCTTGGCTTCCACCTAAAATGAATGGGTTTAAGCCAGAATTGGATCGAACGAAGGAAAATCCAACACCCTTTGGACCGTGAAATTTATGCGCAGCTGCAGATAAAAAGTCGATAGGAACATCACTTAAATCCAGTTCATAGTGTCCGACCCCTTGTACAGCATCGGAATGAAAAAGAGCTGCATGACGTTGGCAAAGAACAGCAACCTGTTTCAAATCTAAAATGGTACCAATTTCATTATTGACATGCATTAACGTAACTAGCTTTTTAGAATCATCAGCAGTAAGGGCTTGCTCGAGAGCGTCAAAATCTAACTGTCCTTCTTGATTCACTGGAATGTAAACCACGGCACAGCCTTTGGTTGCCAAAAAGTCAACAGCATGCAAGATGGCATGGTGCTCAATTTTTGTTGTGATCAGTGTTGTAACCCCTAAATCTTCTACTGCACAACGCAGTAGCATATTATCTGATTCTGTTCCCCCTGAGGTGAAAATAATTTCTTGTGCCTTACAATTGAATTGAGCAGCAATGCTTTTACGTGCGGTTTCAATTTGTGTTCGTGCAGTTCGACCAAAGGCATGCGTTGAAGATGGATTTCCATAATTTTCAAGAAGTACCTGATGCATTACATCAACCACTTCTGGACGAATGGGTGTAGTCGCGGCATTGTCAAAATACACTTGCATAAATACTATTCTTTTTTGGGTTCAAACTCTTTTAAGGTTGAAGTAATGATTGAAATACAATCGTGCAATTGTGCTTCAGTCATAACCAAAGGAGGGGCAAAACGAATGATGTTTCCGTGGGTCGGCTTAGCCAAAAGACCATTGTCCCGGAAACGTAGACAAATGTTCCAAGCTGTGTCGCTATCTTCTGTGTCATTGATGACAATGGCATTCAATAAACCTCTCCCTCGAACCAATTGAACAATATCGGAGGTCTCAATGTATTTATTTATTTCTGCACGAAAAAGTTCACCTAATCGGCGTGCATTTTGGGTGAGTTTTTCGTCTTTGATTACGGTAAGTGCCTCCATAGCAACAGTAGTTCCAAGTGGATTTCCACCGAAAGTACTACCGTGCTGTCCCGGTTGAATAACATCCATAATGACACGATCGGCCAATACAGCCGAAACCGGGTAAACGCCCCCGCTCAATGCCTTTCCAAGAATCAATAAATCTGGACGAATATAGGTTGCTTCTTGACGCTCGCATTGGGCTTCACAGCTACAATTTCCACAAACTGCCAAGAGAGCTCCTGTTCGGCCAATTCCCGTTTGTATCTCATCGGCAATCAATAAGACATTGTGATCTGTACAAATTTGTCGTGCCTTGCGGATAAAATCTTCGTCTGGCGTGAACACACCGGCTTCCCCTTGAATAGGTTCTACAAGAAAACCAGCTACATTGGGGTTATTGGCCAAAACATGTTCTAGCGCATTGGTATCGTTATATGGGATATGGATAAACCCGTTGGTGTGTGGCCCGAAGTGATCTTTGGACCCTGCATCAGATGAGAATGAAATGATGGTCGTGGTTCTTCCATGAAAATTATTATCGCAGACCACAATTTGGGCTTGACCTTCTGGAATTCCTTTTACCGTATGTCCCCATTTACGGGTAATCTTAATTGCCGTTTCAACACCTTCCGCTCCAGTATTCATTGGTAGCAAGCTTTCAAAACCAAAGTAATCGGTCATAAACGCAAGGTATTTTCCAAGTTTGTTGTTGTGAAAAGCGCGCGAAGTCAAGGTTAGGGTTGCCGATTGATCGTGCATGGCTTTGATGATGCGTGGATGACAATGTCCTTGATTTACGGCGGAGTAAGCGGAAAGAAAGTCGTAGTATCTTTTCTCATTTACATCCCATAAAAAAACACCTTCTCCTCTTGCCAAAACTACAGGAAGTGGGTGATAATCGTGAGCACCATAGCGATCTTCAAGGGCTAAAAGATGCTGTTCTTTCGTCAGTTGTATAGATTCCATATCTAAAACTATTCTAAAATTATAAATACAAAATTCCTACTTTCAGCGGAGAGAAATCATCCGTGCTAAATGTACAAATATTTCTTTGATTTCATTAAAATTCATTCCATTTGGTCGGCAGATAAAATGTATTTTTGCTGCATGCGAAATCGACACAAAGCTAAAGTTTTTAAAAAGCTCACCATCATCGACACAGCCTCTAAAGGAAAAGCAGTGGCTAAAACAGAAGAAGGCATTCCGATCTTCCTTACCGAGGGGGTTCCGGGCGATGTAGTAGACATTCAAACCTTTAAAAAAAGAAAGGGGTATTTTGAAGGCAAAATTGTTGCCTTACATACAGCATCTGAACACAGAACAACTCCCGTATGCGATCATTTTGGCGTGTGTGGTGGATGCAAATGGCAGCACATGAGCTATAGTGCTCAATTACAGTTTAAGCAAAAAGAAGTTAGCGAAAACTTACGCCGTATTGGCAAAGTAACCCCCGCTTCTACACTAGCTATTTTGGGTTGTGAAACCCCTTACTTCTACCGCAATAAAATGGAGTTTTCATTCTCCGCCAATCGCTGGATGACCAACGAGGAAATTGCTTCGGAAGAAGAATTCAACAAAAATGCCTTGGGCTTTCACAAACCCGGTATGTGGGACAAAATTGTAGATATCAATAAGTGTCATCTTCAGGCTGATCCATCCAATGCGATACGTAACGAGATCAAACGCTATGCCCTCGAACAGAACCTTGCGTTCTTCCACCCAAGAGATCAAAGTGGTTTTCTCCGCACACTAATGCTTCGAACTACTTCAACCGGGGAAGTAATGGTGCTTTTACAAGTTGTGCATAGCGATCCGGCTCTAGCCCCTTTGCTGGACCACCTAATGCTTCGTTTTCCTGAGATAACCTCTCTTTTGTACGTCATTAACAGTAAGGCCAATGACACCCTTTACGATCAGGAAATCATACTACATGCTGGACGTGATCACATCATTGAAGAAATGGAAGGTTTACAATTCAAAATTGGCGCTAAAACCTTTTACCAAACCAATTCCCTTCAGGCTTATGCCTTGTATAAGGTTGCGCGTGAATTTGCTCAATTAAAGGCTGAAGATGTGGTTTATGACCTGTATACTGGCATTGGTACCATTGCACAATTCATTGCAAAAGATGTCAAAAAGGTAGTAGGTGTTGATGTAGTACCAGAATCGATTGAAGCAGCAAAAGTTAATGCACTGGACAACGACATTCACAACACAGCCTTTGAAGCCGGAGACATGAAGTCCATTTTTACCCAGGACTTCATTGAGCGACATGGAAAGGCAAATGTTGTCATTACTGATCCGCCACGCGATGGCATGCATAAAGATGTGGTGATGCAACTGCTGTCCTTGGCTCCGGAGCGTATTGTTTATGTGAGTTGTAACAGCGCTACCCAAGCACGTGATCTAGACCTTTTGAGCGATCAGTATACGGTTATTAAATCACAGGCGGTAGATATGTTTCCACAAACCCATCATGTAGAAAATGTTGTGCTTTTGGAAAAGAAAGATGTATGATTCCGATAGCCAATAACAAGTCATCGTTAAGCTTTTTTATTCAAGGACTCTATTTTTCAAATTCAATACGCTTAGAAAATTCATTTGACAGAGTCCTAGCATGGGTAAATTCCCTGTAGTCCCTTTGCAACGCATTGGGGTTTTAACAACCAGATTCTCAAGGCCATTTAGGATATTATTACTGTTTTTTGTATATTTAAAGTGTGAAACGCCTACTCTTCCATAGTGTATTTTTCTCAATAGCAGTTAGTATATTCTATAGCTGTTCCGTTGAAGAAAAGTCAGGCGATTCCCCTGCACGAACACAATACACCCTTACTGTTACAGCTGGAGAAGGAGGTTCGGTAACCCCCGAAGCTACTGGAACCTATGATGAAGGGGCAACCATAACAATTACAGCAACTCCAGATGAGGGTTATGTTTTTGATCGATGGTTGGGGAGCGATCACGATAATAGCAACTGTGCATTTGCACTTCACTGTCGCACAGCCATAACCATCTACTCAAATAGAGATGTTCAAGCTTTTTTTCAAACTAGACCAGACTAAGCTTTTCATTTCCCGCGTTAATTTCAATAGAAAAATAGCTACCCATAGTACGCTGACCAATACTACTCGCAGATAATTACCAATTAAATAAGGAGTGAAAAAGCACAGGAATACTCCTTTACATATTGAGTTATGGAAATTAAAAAAAACAAGAATTGACAGGATGATTTTGAAGTTGCCGAAAGGCATGTGATTGTTCCAAATAATCCCTAAATTTGCTCTTGATATTCTATCTAATTGTATGAATTTTTGATAGTATCTGATACGAAAGCGGCACAACCAATGATTTTTTTTGCCGATCCTTTTGAAAAGAAATAAACGCATGCTAAAAAGCACCCTTTTTTCACTTGTCCTACTCTTGTTGTTCCTCAGCTGTGAACGGGATGATATTTGTGATTTAGGCACTCCGGGAACACCCCGACTTATCGTTCGGTTGTATGATGCCGAAAATCCGACTCAATTCAAAAGTGTCCAAGGGTATATTCAAGAAGTAAATAAAGAAACAATACAATCTAACCTAGCCGGCGACTCGATTGCCTTTCCAATGAAACTGTCTATGAACAGCACCCGTTATGCATTTGTGATTGAGAACAGTGCTGTAGGAACAGGAACCATCAATGACACCCTACAATTCAATTATCATAGCAGAACTGACCGTTATACCCGAAGGGCCTGTGGGATAGTGTCCGAATACGTACTTGACCAAAATCCTGTTACTCCCATCAATACACCTAGATGGTTCGTACGTGCAGAAATATTAATCGATACCCTCAGAAATGAAGAACAAGCACATTTGGCTATCTACCATTAGTCTTTTACTAGGTCTATGGATGTTTGGACAAACTGAAGAGGTACCGCCTTCTATAAGCATTACCCCTACCATTGAAGAAACCGCAGAAAAACCGATAAAAACCTTTACGCTTCGTATTGGCTTGGACATCATGAAACCAATTCGAACACAATTAAATTCATCGTTTCAAGGACTAGAATTGGTCGGTGATTTGCGTTTAAATAGAAGAATCTTTATCGCCGCAGAGATTGGAAGCGAAAAGAAAACACAGCAATCAGAGCTAATCAATTTTTCTACAAGTGGATCTTACATTAAACTTGGTGTTGACTACAATTTTTTCAACAATTGGAAAGGCATGAACAATGCACTTTATGTGGGGCTTCGCTTTGCCAGAAGTTTACATACGCATACGGTAAATTCCTATGAATTATATCAATTGAATCAGTACCTGATAGAAACGACCACAAGTGGCTATCTCATTGGAGAGCGGGAACAATTGAGCAATGGATGGATGGAACTTATTTTCGGAACTAAAGTACAGTTATTGCCCAACCTATACGCAGGGATAAGCGCCCGTCTCCACATACTGCTGACCAATCCTCAACCCGAAAACTTCGGGAATCTTTATGCTCCAGGCTTTAACAAAATCACGGATGATAACAGTTTTGGTGCTAGCTTCAATTACACAGTATCCTATTCTTTTCCTTTCCGCTTTAAGAAGGGAAAAAACTAGAGTTGAATAGGTTTTTTACGCAATGGAATTTTCATGAATAACTTCCCTTTATTCAATAAGAATTTTGGAGAAAACACACTTGTTAATAGAGCAGAAAAGGCAATTAGCGGAATATATGACAATGGAATAATAGCGCCAATGAGGGTCTTAAAAAGAAGGAAAAGACTACCGAAAGAAATAAAGTTTAAGACCAAAGCAGTTGTTTCTTTTTTCATTCTTCTGTTTTATTAAGTTTATGAATTTTTTTTGTTCCTGGGTAAATATTGTAATGGAGTAACTTCGACTCTAACTTTCCGTTGAATAATTTTATTTTTCTTGACGGACGCAAACCAACGTGTTTCATGGCTTCCAAATTAGAAGTAATCATCCATGCTTGGGTATTAGTATAGTGCTGTTTTAGTGTATCGCCAAAATTCTTGTAAAGTTCATTCATATCCCCCTCCAAACGTTCACCATAGGGTGGGTTAGTAACAATATGCAAGGGAGAATCATCGCCTTTTTTAGTGTAGAAAAAGTTATCCTTATCGATGGAAATGAATTCTTCTAAATTGGCATTTCGAATGTTGTCCTTGGCTTTTTCAACGGCAGAGGGAGCTTTGTCGAAACCGGTAATCGAACCGGCAAGACCTTGAATTTTATTGAGTTGTGCTTCTTCAATGGTTAAATACAATTCTTCATCCCAATCGCTCCACTTTTCAAAAGCAAACTCCTTACGGTTGATGTTGGCTGGAATATTACAAGTGAGCATTGCTGCTTCAATGAGCAAGGTACCACTCCCACACATTGGGTCCAAGAAATCGGTACGTCTGTCCCAGCCAGACAATTGAATTAGACCCGCTGCAAGCACCTCATTCAAGGGAGCAATATTGGTCGCAGTTCGATAGCCTCTATGGTGCAATGAAGCACCAGAACTGTCTAGGGAGAATGTACATTGATCTCTATCAATATGAACATTTATGCGCACATCTGGGTGCTTTAAATCAACCGATGGTCGTACCCCAGTAGCCGCTCGAAATTGATCGACTATGGCATCTTTAACTTTCTGTGAAACATAGAGGGAATGGGTAAAGGTATCACCAAAAACCACACTGTCAATGGCAATGGTTTCATTGCTAGAAAAATAAGTATTCCAAGGGAAGTCGTAGGCGGCTTGATAGAGTGCCTGCTCAGTTTTCACTTGGCAACTATGGATGGGTACTAGAATTTTTAATGCCGTACGCAAACTCAAGTTTGCTTTGTACAAGAAACCCTTATCACCTTTAAAGTGAACAACGCGGTTACCCTTTTCTACATCTTGGGCGCCTAGTTGCTTAAGCTCTTGTTCCAATAAATCTTCAAACCCATAAAAGGTTTTTGCTAGCATTTTAAAATTTGCGCTCATCTGTAAGTTTCTTCCATCAAAAATAACCTAATTTTATGCAATAAAACTTTCTTTAAACCTAGTAAATAAAAAAACTAGCCTTTGGCCTACCTTCTTCCCTTTTTAGCCGTTTGTATTGGAGCATTTATAGCCTTTTTTGTTCAACCCAAAACAACAAAGGGCATGAAACTGCTGCTTGCCTTCAGTGGAGCGTTCTTACTCGGCGTATTGATTCTCGAGATGCTTCCGCAAGTTTATGGTAAGGGTGATTATACTGCTGGTCTCTGGATCTTGATGGGTATTCTTTTTCAAAATCTCCTAGAATTCTTTTCTAAGGGGGCTGAACACGGGCATGCTCATCACGCAGCAAACAAACAACTGCCCTGGGTATTAATCATTAGTTTATGCATTCATGCATTTTTTGAAGGTTTACCTCTTAACACTCAACCCACTTTACTACTCGCAGTAAGTATCCATAAAATACCCATTGGTTTGGTTGTTGGAATACTACTACATCAAACAAAGGTCAGGTCGGTAACCAAAGCCATTGTGTTATTCCTTTTTGCCTTAATGAGCCCCATGGGAAGCTTTTTTGGTGGACTTATAGATTCTCCTGAGATGATTAGCCAAATCGAACCATTTATCGTTGGTATTCTCTTCCATATTTCAACCACCATACTTTTTGAAAGCTCAGAAGGGCATAACTTTAATCTCCAAAAATTCCTATCCATTATTTTGGGAATTGCTGTTGCAATAGCCATTTGAGTTTATACCAATTATTACCTCAGGCATACCACTTATATATCCATCATAGCCAATTATTACAAGTCCTAATTTTAAATCAATTGGGTTATTGCATCTTTACACCAACAATTAGGAATATCTATAATTTACAATATTAGCTTAACCTACGCTACTTATTTTTTTCCAAAAAAGCCCTCATGAAAAGAATTCCTGAGGGTTTTTTTTATGGCTCAAAGTATAATAGATATCCTACCACATATTACATCAAACCTACCATCTATATACTCAAATAGGCCAGTTACTACTAGTGATATTAATAAGAAAGAAGCATTGTGCAATTTTACATCAATAATCACATATATAGTTAAAAATTGATTTTTGTTTTGTTTAGTTAAAGCTCTTCAGTAATTGTTACTGGAGAGTTTTCAGTAGAGAACAGCATCGGGTTTTAACACAGTATATTAAACTATATTCATTATGTACCTACCCATTATACCTGTAAAACGCCTTATCTCACTTGTGTGCAGCATTATAACTTCTTTCAGCTTTCAATGTTGTGAAGCAGAATTGGAAGAATGCTTCTTTATAGGTGATAATCAAAAAAGCCGTTCATTTGATTTACCCTATTTTAACCAAATAGTATCCCATCTTCCTGGTGAATACACCATTAAACAAGCAGACTATCATCGTATCGAAGTGACAGGGCATCAATACTATATTGATTCACTTGCAACCGTTGTGACTGAAAAAAAGGCATTTCTTCACAACACTGTTCCATTTTGCCAAGAACACACAAACTTTTCCATTACCATTTACATGACTGATTTAAATGACCTCAATGTAAACGATGAGAGTACCATTAAAATAGATGACTTTAAAAATCAGTCGAATTTAACCATAAGTCTTACGAAAAAGAGTTTTTTAACGATCAATCGATTTGAGGGATTGCGCAACTTCTATGCTGAATTAAGTCGAGAAGCGAAGATCGCCAGTTCTTCAAAACTCGACACCCTCGATCAAATTTCGATAAGAATTGGAGGAAGTGGGCGCTTCAATGGCTTCCTTGTTCCTGCAAAAAAAGTGAACGTGGACATAGAGGGCAAAGGCTTTTGTGAAGTCAATGCCATCGAAAAACTAAATGTAGTCATCAAAGGAGAAGCCAACGTATATTCCAAAGGGATGCCATCTTTATACAAGCGTATTACAGGAAAAGGAAATGTCTATTTTAAGGATTGATTACGGTTAATTAGGCATTGATTGTATCAATAACTCCACAAAGAATGAGAGGATAATTGCACAATTATAGTTAACAAAAAACACCAATCCTATTTTCATGTCATGAAAAAAGATGAATAACCATTATGAAATGAGCAGCAGCACCACCCAAAACGAACACATGCCAAATGACATGATGAAAATAAAGACTTTCCCAACGGTAAAAGAGTGTGCCAAGGGTGTAAAACATTCCCCCAAGTAATAAATAAACGAAGGCTGCACGAGGAAATAGCTCCATAATATTCCTAAAATCGACTATGGCTAACCAACCCATGACCAAATAAAGAAGGAGCGAAAAGTTCTTAAAGCGACCGATGAAAAAAAGTTTATATACGAGACCAAAAAGAGCAATACACCAGATAGCAACCAACATATAAGGGCCAGAACTGTCACTCAAAACAGTTAATGTAACGGGGGTATAGGTTCCTGCAATGAGAAAAAAGATTCCAATATGATCCACCTTTTGCCAAAAAGCTTGGTCTTCTCCCATGACACTATGGTATTTGGCCGAAGCCGAAAATAAGAACACCATCGACGCACCATAAACGAGAAGTCCAATGGTTTCATTTAAGGCTAAGTCATCTAAAAAGAACAAAGCACACAGGATACCTATTAAACTGGCTAAGGCCCCAAATGCATGGGTATAAACATTCCAGCGTTCGTCTAAGGGTAATTGTTTTAACATGCCATTATTTTAGATTCAATTTAGGGAGAATTTTAACTTTTTTAACTGTAACAATGCTAAAGTTATTACGTCATAACTATATACACCCAACCTATGAACAACCTACGTCTTCTATCCGCTTTCCTTTTTTCGCTTGCCCTTTTTTCACAACAACAAATCCCAACATTTGATGGCGATATTACAGCTGACGAATGGGAAAACGCACAACAGTTTTCGATTGATTATGAGATTAACCCAGGAGACAATAGTCCTGCACCACACAAAACCGAGGCCTACATTCTCTATTCATCGACTGATTTGTACGTAGGTTTTGTTGCCTATGCAGACATGAATAATTTGCGCTCGTCCATCAGAAACCGTGACGAAGGTTTCCAGGATGATAATGTTCAAATAGGGATCGATACTTATGGTGATGGGCGCTATATGATTCTGCTAGGTTCTAACCCAGAAGGGAATCAAATCGACGGGAAATTACTCCCTGATAATGAAGATGATTATGATGTTAATTTTGAATCAAAAGCATCCAAACATGCCGATAGTTATCATGTTGAGTTAAAAATCCCCTTCAATGTTCTCCCTTTTATAAAGCAAGATGAAATGAAATGGAAGGTCGTTTTTGTTCGCACAACCTATACAGACGATGCACGCAGCCAAAGCATAAACTTTAAACTCGATCGTGATCGTCCGTGTTTTATCTGCCAAACCCCGACCGAAATTACCCTTAAAAATATCGTATCAAAAAACAGAGTGAATCTATTGCCCTATGTGTTTGGAGGGTTATCAGGAAACAAAGATACGGGCGATTTCTCCTTTGGAAAGCTGCAAAAAAACGCTGGGTTAAGTGGCCTCTTTGACCTCAATAGCGTAACCTCTTTCGAATTTGCACTAAACCCAGATTTCTCTCAGGTAGAGGCCGATGTATCCCAAGTGAATGCCAACACCACCTTTGCGCTCTTTTTCCCTGAGCGTCGTCCTTATTTTAACGAAGGGAATGAGATCATCAACTCCAATTTAAATACCGTTTATACACGAACCATTAACGATCCTCTAGCCTCCACCAAACTCATTCACCAGGGGGACAAACAGCGGGTATATTGGTTAACTGCTTATGATCAAGCTTCTCCTTATCTCATTGCAGGAGAGAATGGATCTTACAGTGGAGAAGGGGGTAAAGCCTTTTCAAACATTTTGAGTTATCAGCGCACCTTTGATCAAGGGTCATACATTGGACTCTTATCGACCAATCGCGCTTTTAAAGAGGGAGGAAATGGTCATGCTTTTGGGGTCAATGGTTTACTGCGTTTTGCCAAACTCTACTCGCTAAATTTTGAAATTAATGCCAGCTTCATCAAAGAACCCAAAAAAGACTGGATAGATAGCGAGGATAAAATAAGAGGCAAAACCGTTGCTCTAGATGGTGACAAAAAAAGAGGTAACGCTGTGCTAATCGAACTCGATCGCAATACCCGTAATTGGAATACTAATTTTAATTTCGTTAGTTACTCCCCAGAATATGAAGCACCTTTGGGTTTTGTGACTCAGAATAGCATTCATAGTGCAGAGATTAGTCATTCTTACTCCTATTTTCCCGAAGACAAAGAGGGCATCATCCAACAATTACAAATAAATGTTGGAAGTGAAATTACCTTTAATTACAATAACCTACGCAAATACTTTGATGTCTTTAACAACACCTTTATTCAATGGAAAGGGAATTTGAGAACAGGGATTAATTTCATCCATGTGATCAATGAAGAATTTACGGGATTTGTAGGACGCAATATGACCGAAATAAGCATGTTCAATGGGTTTAGTCCTTCCGAAAAAGTAAACCTTCGCGCTTTTGTTTCGCTTTCTGAATCCCTCCGCTACGATGAGGATGACCCGAGCGTTGGAAATGCATTGTTTGTAGGAACGTTCAATAACTTTCAGTTAAGCCCAAAACTACGTCTAAGTCCAAGCTTACGCTACAGCGAATTGCGCTCTAAGGCTGACCGAAGTCTCTATTTTAAGGGGTATATTGGTAGAATTAATGCTAACTACCAATTCAATCAGAATCTCTCTTTTCGTCTTATTGGGGAATACAATGATTTTGACAAAGCGTTTTTTGTACAGCCATTACTAAAGTGGAATCCCAACCCATTCACCATTTTTTATATCGGAGGAACCAATGGATATTCAAGAATTGAAAGCCAACGAAATTTTCAAATCAGTGACAGTCAACTGTATTTTAAATTTCAGTATTTATTTGATCTGTAAAACAAGTAAAATCATCTTCTTCCCTAAACTATTGTGTATAAAAAAACCCCCTACATTTCTGTAGAGGGTTTTGAAGAAGGCGACGACCTACTCTCCCACCGCTAGGCAGTAC
>JAKMEK010000003.1 GCA_022425945.1 Flavobacteriaceae bacterium | reverse complement strand
GTAGTGTATTATGAGAAAAGTTACTTCGTACTCATTTTATGAATAGGGCTTAATGAATGAAAAAGAGCGTGAGGAAAAATCTCATATCATTGATTTGCTCTTGTTGGATTATATTCATCTGAATGATTTGTTTCTTGATCTGGGTAATGAATTTTCAGATAAAAGTTCTTATGAAAATGAATTGTTAGAGGTTCAAGGCCAATTAAACAGCCTTGAGGTGACTTTTTCTTTTAGGGGAAGTTTTTGATTTGGAGCACCAAGGTCTTTTGGAGGATATTGCATATGAAATTCTCACATCAACACATGGGGGTTAGCTTTCAGCCTCAGACAGAGCTAAGCTAATTATGACGGCTTGGCTGAATGCACTTTTGGTCTTCAAAGGTGGTTTTTCAAAATCAGATTGATTCCTTAATCACTTGTTTTTGTGTAGATTATTGATTTTTCCTACCGATTTTTGAAATTTTCAGATTTTCGTTTGTTTAACCTTTGTTTTTTATGGAATCTGCTATAAATGAGCAGTTATTTGCGAAATTCCTGTTGAATTTTAAAAATAAAAACACACCGATATAATAGGTGTTTTTATGTTACTGCGCGTGCGGCACTTTGCCCTTTCCTTCGCTGGCAGATAAGAATCTTCCGCAAAAAAAAAACACCTACATAATAGGTGTTTAATCTTGTAGCGAGAGGGGGGCACGATCCCCCGACCTCCGGGTTATGAATCCGACGCTCTAACCAGCTGAGCTACCTCGCCATTTCAACGGTTGCAAATATAAAAAAAATGCTTAGAAACGTGATTAAATATGCCCTAAAAAAAGTGAATTTGTTTTAGGTTGTTTCCTTTTTTTCTATATATTGGCAACTTAACAAAAACTACTATGTCAGCTAAAGTTCCCTTTACGCTAGAAATCAATTTTCAAGCCTCTCCACAGCTTCTTTACCAATATTTGTCTACACCATCTGGTTTGTCAGAATGGTTTGCAGACAATGTAAATTCAAGGGGTGAGGATTTTACTTTTATATGGGATGATACAGAAGAATACGCCAAACTCATCAAGAAAAAAACAAATGAGAAGGTCCGTTACCGTTGGATAACCGAGGAAGAAGATCAAGACGATTATTTTTTTGAATTCCATATTCAAGTGGATGAAATCACCAAAGATGTTTCATTGGTTATTTCAGATTTTTCTGACGAAGATGAATTGGAAGAAGCCAAAATGCTTTGGGAAAACCTTGTTGATAGTTTAAAGCAAGTCCTCGGAGCAGCCTAGTCCTATGTATTCATTTCAAGCGAAGCATTACGCTTCCTACCAAGATGTTCCAGCCTCAATTCTTTCGGCTTTTATGGAACAAACTGTTCTTACTGAAACCATTCGTGTTAGTAATGGAAGCTTACTTTTTTGGGAGGAGCATTACCTTCGACTAATGGCCTCGATGCGTATTTTACGTATGGATATTCCCTTGACATTTACTCTTCCTTATCTAGAAAGCCAATTGCTTGATTACTGTGTAACAAAAGATACTGAAACCTTTAACGGCTTGGTGAAAATGCATGTTGTCGCTGCAGCAAAACCAACTGCAAATCTGCCTATTCCGCCGAGCTTATTTTCCATAACGGCAGAAAAAGGTAGCGGAAGTTTTTCATTTAAACACGATGTCTATCCCATTGACCTTTATAAAGACCATTATCTCTCTAAAGGATTGTATTCTTCCTTAGAGAGCGTTCACGCTCAATGGAGAAATATGGCTTGGGTATATGTACACGAGAATCGCCTCTCTGATGGAATCATCCTAAATGAAGATAAACAATTGGTCGAGTCACTTAGGGGGACGCTTTTTTTAGTGAAGGGAAATACCATCTCCACGCCGCATATTTCTGCGGGTTGTCGAAAAACCGTTTACCGTAATCTACTTACAGCCTTATTGTCCGAAAATGAAACCTTTGAACTAGTAGAGGAAGATATTTCACCCTTTGCTATTCAAAAAGCGGATGAGTTGTTTGTTCTTGAAGGAGTTGAAGGAATCAAGAGTGTTGGTCAGTACAGGAAAAAGAAATTTAAAAGCGAAAAAGCACAACAGATTTTTTCGCTTCTGCTCAATAAATTAGCCTAGTTAGTTGTGCGCAGGATTATTGGGTGCGTTCGCCCATAAACGATATTCTCCTCCTTTGGATAGGAGTAGATTTTTCCACAGGGACATTGCCGGGTGTGAAACAATCTTTTCTTCAAAGGTGTTGGCAGAGGTGAACCAGCTTTTAGAAGCTATTTCTTGCTCTAACTGTCCTTTTGACCACCCACTATACCCAAGGAAAAAGCGGCTATTTGAACTATCTAAAATCCCTTTTTCAATACCAACAATAGCTTGATCAATGTTCCCCCCAAAAAACAGTGTAGGGCTGATTGAAATGCTACCATCGATATGGTGGGGTATGCTGTGAATGAAGAATAAGTTATCTGGATCTACGGGGCCACCACAATAAAGGGGAATTGGTTTGCTGACTTCTGGGACGACCTCTGCTAAGCTAAAATCAAAGGGTTTGTTGAGAACAAAACCCATAGGTGCATGATCATGAATGGCTGTAATGAGTACAACCGCACGATGAAAGGAAGCATCTCCAATGATGGAGGGCTCTGCAATCAGTAAGTCGCCTTTGTGCAATTGTTTGTTCATGCCCTAAAATTAGGCAAAAAAAAATCTCCCGAAGGAGATTTTTATCTGTGTGATCAAAAACTTAGTTTACTGAACTAGATAATTCAGCTCCAGCTTTGAATTTTACAACATTTTTAGCAGCAATTTTGATTGTTTCTCCTGTACGTGGGTTTCTTCCATCACGTGCAGATCTGTTAGAAACTGACCAAGAACCAAATCCTACTAAAGAAACACGTCCACCACCTTTAAGTGATTTTCCTACATTTCCTAAAAAAGACTCTAATGCTTTTTTTGCAGCAGCTTTTGAAATACCTGAGTCAGCAGCCATTGCATCAATTAATTCTGTTTTGTTCATAATATTGTTTTTTAAATTAACTTTTAGACTATCACAAATATATACGCTTTGCCCGAAGACAAAAGGATTTCAGCCAGAAATCCCGTTTATTGTTAATAAATCCGACGGATTGTTTATAAAATAGCTTTATTTCACCACAGCATCAGCCGAAAACTGGAAACCATTGAGCAAATCTGTGGCCAACATTCGCTTTTTGTTGGGAAGTTGCACCTCTTTAATGCACAGGAATCCCTTTGTATGTGCGACTTTAAGTTGTTTTCCTTCCACGACTAATTGATTCAAGGAAAAATTGTGTTGAGTCAATTCAATCTCACTTGCATAAATTTTCATTGGAAGAATTTTTTCTTCTTGTACGAATTCAGTCCATGCTACAGGATAAGGTGAGAGTCCTCTGATCAGCGCATCAATTTCGTCTAAGCTATTGGACCAGTTGATTCGGGTATTTAATTTATTCAGTTTAGGTGCCTCTTTTTCAGATCCATTCGTTTTTTGCGGAGTGGGTGTAATTCCGTGTGCTATTTTATCTAGGGTTTGCACCACAAGATCTCCACCTAGAGTGGCCAAAGAATCGTGTAAACTTCCGGCTGTTTCTCTCTGGTCAATGGAAACAGTGGTCTGTAACAGAAGGTTTCCAGTGTCAATTTTCTCATCGATCATGAAGGTGGTTAAACCCGTTTTCGTTTCCTGATTGATCACTGCCCAGTTAATAGGCGCCGCACCTCGATAATTGGGGAGGAGAGAAGCGTGAAGATTGAATGTTCCTTTGGGCGGAATAGACCACACCTCTTTGGGTAACATGCGGAAAGCAACAACAATAAACACATCCGCTTTGAGCGCTTTGAGTGATTGTATAAAATCATCCCCTTTCAGTTTCTCTGGCTGCAAAAGCGATAGTTTATTTTCAAGGGCATATTTTTTTACAGCAGATTCATGTATGCGTTTTCCTCGACCAGCTGGTTTGTCTATGTTCGTAACTACACCAACAACCTCATGCTTGGATGCATTTACAGTAGCCAAAACCGATACGGCAAAATCTGGGGTGCCCAAGAAAACAATTTTTAAACTCATACTTTAGTGATTTGCGCGAATGCGTTTCTTTTGATTTTTTTTTGCTTCAGAAGCCATTCCAATCCCTCTGCTAATTCTTCGACAGAAAGATGTGGCAAAGATAATTTAAGCTCATGAGTTGCAAGTGGCTTCCGTTCGATATTATCCATTATTTGCGCAGTAATTGATTCAAGAGGTATACTTCCTTTGATCGAGCGGCATTCTTTTGCACTGCATTGGCCACAGGATTCCGTTATCTCTTCTCCAAAGTAAGTTAGTAGATCTTTTTGTTTGCAAAGGTTTTCTGCCCTCACAAATGCGAGCATACGCGCTAATTTTTCTTTTTTTGCATTGTGGATTAATTGGGTGTTTCGCAACAGCTCTCTCAAGGTTCGCTTATCATCTCTAGCCGTAATCCCTATGAGGTGAATGTCAGTTGTTGCGTAATTGAATACAAGTAGTTCTTGTTGTTTATAGTGTTCCAAAACGTCAATCAGTGTTCCAAACGGAAGCTTGCTTTTCCGTGCAATAAGATCTAAGTCAAGATTGACTTCGTGTTCAAATATTCCTGCGTAGACTCTCCCGATCAGTTGTAAGACTATAGAATGTGAACGCGGAGCTTTTTCCAATTCCAATTTGAATTGGGTTGGAGAGCAAATAATGCGGCAGCTAGCGTTTTGTTTGTTGGTGTTAATCCGATGAAAAATACTGCCCTGATCGAGCAAACTTAAACAGGCATCAACCTTTTTAGGGGCGAGTTTATATGTATGACAAAAATCTTGAAACGAAAGCCGCCATTCTTGGGCTAATCCTTCTCCATGGCCAATTTCTAGAAAGTTGCAAAGCGACTTATAACATTTTTGTATGAATTCAACCGTTGGTAGTTGTCCAAGGTATTGTTGTGTTAAGCGTTGTTCGTCCCCAGCACCAAAGAAAACAATCGCCTTTGCTTTTTCGCCATTTCTTCCTGCTCGCCCAATCTCTTGGTAATAATGCTCAAGGCTTGCGGGAGGAGTCAGGTGAATGATTAATCCTACATTTCCCTTGTCTATACCCATGCCAAAAGCATTTGTTGCTGCCATTACTTGAACGCGCTCGCTCTGCCACGCCAGCAGCTTATCTTGCTTCTGATTCGAATTAAGTCCTCCATGGAAGTAGGTTGCATTGATTCCGTTTGAGTTGAGTAGTTGATTGATTTGTTCTGTTTCCCTTCGACTGCTGCAGTAAATGATAGTTGGCGTTGGAGTTAGGTTCAAAGTACGTAGAATTTCTCCATATTTATCTTCTGAATTTTCTACTTTAAGTGCAATGTTCTTTCGCGCAAATGATGTTCTAAATACCTTAGGGGCCTTTAATTCGAGTTGTGTTTTGATGTCTTTTAAAACAGCCGAAGTTGCCGATGCTGTGAGGGCAATGATGGGGATTTCAGGTATTTGTTTGCGTAGGGTTTTAATTTTGCGAAAAGCTGGTCGGAAATCATTTCCCCATTGTGAAATACAATGGGCTTCATCAACAGCGATACAGCAAATGTTGAGTTGGGTTAATCGAGCCAAAAACAGAGGGTTTTGAACTTTTTCTGGAGAACAATAGAGAAGTTTATATTTGCCAAAGGCTGCATTGTCTAGTTGTTTATCTATGGACTGAGTTGCATTGAATGCCATACTCTTTATTCCTTTAGCATTGGCTTGTGCCACTTGATCTTGCATTAAAGCAATAAGGGGAGAAATGACCAAGGTTGATCCTTCAAATAGGAGAGAAGGCAATTGGTAGCAGAGCGACTTTCCTCCACCGGTGGGTAAGAGTGCAAGGGTGTCTTGTTTTGCCAAAATGGAAGAACAAATTTCGAGTTGTTTGGGTCGAAATTCCCTTGTTTTCCAATGGTTGAATAAAAGCTCGTTCAGTTTAGTCATGGCAATGGGTCAAGATAAAGTTTAGGCGTTGATTTGGAGTAAGGAAAGGTACTTCAATAATTTTGCCTAAACCAAGGTAGGTATTCTTTAAACTTTGATGGAGGGCTTTTGCTTGCTCAAAATTTTCCATGCGCTCCCCATCTGTTGTATAGATACTCTCTTCTGGCGCAATCAAAAAGACGAGATCATATTTGTGTTGTTTCAATTCATTTTCCCACTCTTTTGTTTCAACTCCTTGTTGATTTAGATAGGCAGTAACATCGGGTAAACCTCGGTCATAAAATACCCAAGGGAGATCATTTGAGCCAAATTCAATTTGGTTCGCTGCCATATAATCGGCCTTTCTACCCTCCCACAGAAAACGGCTAAAGTCTAGGGGTGTGCTATTAAATACATTGTGTATCCCTTGTTTTTTTCCTTCCTCGATAAAACTCCGCGAAATTTCATCAAAACAATGGAATCCACGTTTTTTGAATAAATTAATGAGGGTGGTTTTACCGCTTCCAGGACCACCAGAGATGACAATTTTCTTTTTAACTTTCAATTGATACTGTTCCTTTTCAACTATATTTGTGTAAAAATAGCATAGCAAATGCTCCCAAAAGAAAATCCCGAAGAATTTTATTCACGATTTCACGAACAACTAAAGATTTCTCAGGAGTGGCCGGGGAAATATTTATTCAAATTCATTTTGCGCATAGGCGAAGTAGAGGAAAAGATTTTGACTGACCTGTTCTTGTCTACAGACGCTACCTATAGCCGTAAAAAGTCTTCAAAGAATACCTTCGTCAGCTTATCTGTTCTTGTTACTATGGAAAGCCCAGCTGATATAATTACGATTTATAAAAAAGTAAAAACCATCAAAGGAGTAATTACACTGTAGTTTTTAGTTCTTTGTTAAAAAGAGTACATTTACAGTATATTCTCACAATAATTTTCAATCCATTTCATGGAAGCACTCCAATATAACTCCGAAAGGAAACCGTTAATCATACCTGAATATGGTCGTCACATGCACATTATGGTCGATCAAATGCTTGCTACTCCTGAGCGAGAGGAGCGTAACAAAAAGGCAAAAGCCATTATAGGTGTAATGGGTAATTTAAATCCACATTTGCGTGATGTCCCTGATTTTCAACACAAACTTTGGGATCAATTATTCATTATGTCCAATTTTGAATTGGATGTTGATTCACCCTATGAGCAACCTCAGAAAGAGGTTTTTGAAAAACGACCAGAACCCTTGGCTTACCCACAGAATAACCCTAAATACCGTTTCTACGGAAATAATATTAAAAGCATGATTGATGTTGCTTTAGGTTGGGAAGAGGGAGAAATGAAAGATGCTTTGGTTTTCAATATTGCAAATCACATGAAAAAGTGTTTTTTGAATTGGAACAAAGACACAGTAGACGATCAGGTTATTTTTAATCATTTAGAGGAGTTTTCTGATGGAAAACTTACACTGAAAGAAGAATTACTTCCGTTGACCTCCACGCAAGACTTATTGCGGATGAAATCTAAAAACGGAAACGGACCAAAAAGTAATGGTGCGGCAAAACCGAGAAAAAACAGAAACAATCGTAAACGATACTAAGCTTTTTTATGGGTACATTTATAATTGAAGGTGGTCACCAGTTAAAAGGGGAAATAACCCCACAAGGAGCAAAAAATGAAGTATTACAAATATTATGTGCTGTTTTACTTACTCCAGAGGAGATTACCATCGAAAACGTTCCAGACATTATTGATGTAAATAAACTCATTCAATTACTCATTAATTTTGGTGTAAAGGTCACCCAATTAGGGCCTGGTAAATACCGCTTTAAAGCAGATGAAGTTAACCTTGACTATTTACATTCTGATCAATACAAAATAGATGGAAGAGGACTACGTGGTTCCATTATGTTGGTCGGGCCGCTTTTAGGACGTTTTGGCCGTGGAAGTATTCCTCGTCCCGGGGGAGATAAAATTGGACGAAGAAGACTCGATACACACTTTGAAGGACTCATTAAACTTGGCGCTGAGTTTAATTACAATCGTGAAGATTATTTTTATTCTGTTGAAGCGAAATCACTTATCGGTACGGACATGTTATTGGATGAAGCTTCTGTTACCGGCACAGCAAACATCCTTATGGCCGCAGTATTAGCCAAAGGTAAAACAACAATTTACAATGCCGCATGTGAGCCCTATCTGCAACAACTGTGTGCGATGTTGATCCGTATGGGAGCTAAGATAGAAGGTGTTGGATCTAACCTGTTAACCATAGAAGGTGTAGATGCTTTGGGTGGAACAAGTCATCGCGTTCTTCCTGACATGGTTGAAATTGGAAGTTGGATCGGTCTTGCAGCCATGACAAAAAGCGAATTGACCATTAAAAATGTTCAATGGGAGTTTTTGGGACAAATTCCATCTGTTTTTCGAAAATTAGGACTTAGGGTTGAACAAAAAGGTGATGATATATATATTCCTGCCCATACCGAAGGTTATGAAATTCAAAACTATATAGACGGTTCCATTTTAACTGTATCCGATGCTCCTTGGCCAGGTTTTACCCCCGACCTTTTGAGTATTGTTTTGGTGGTGGCTACCCAAGCAAGAGGGAGTGTCCTCATTCATCAAAAAATGTTCGAAAGTCGTTTGTTCTTTGTGGATAAGCTAATTGATATGGGCGCCAAAATTATTTTATGTGACCCACACAGAGCATCCATCATTGGTCATGATTTCAAGTCTCAGCTAAAAGCAGCCACATTAACCTCCCCGGATATTCGAGCAGGGATATCTTTGTTGATTGCTGCCCTTTCTGCTAACGGCACTAGTACCATACATAATATAGAGCAAATCGATCGAGGCTATGAATATATAGTTGAACGTCTCCAAAAAATTGGTGCTAAAATTCAACGTGTCTAAAAAGACAACCTCCCAAGTTTATTTCATGAAACCTACACTTATCTGTTTGTTACTTACGAGCTTTAGTCTTCAGGCACAACAACTGGTCTTTGGTCAAATTCATGATGCTGAATATGATGCCCCCTTACCCTATGTAAATATTGGTATTCCGGGTAAAGGAGTGGGTACAGTAACCGATGCTGAAGGTTACTACCAACTTGAAATCCCCGATCATTTATTGAACGAAAGCTTACTTTTTTCCATGGTTGGTTTTGCTAAAGTCGAAAGAGAAATTGCTTATTTGGAGAAGGGTGTCGAAAAACTTCTTAGCCTTAAGTTACAACCGGAGGTTACTGCATTAAAAGAAGTTATTGTCACAGATACTCAATGGCGGCCACTGACTGTTGGGAACAAAACAACTTCTAAACGTATAGTCGGTGGATTTACCTCTAACCATTTGGGTAACGAGATTGCACAATTTATACGTGTCAAGAAAAATAGTCCTACGCTTCTTAAGAAATTTTGGCTCTCCATAGCAGAGAATAATATTCAAGATGTGATTCTTCGGTTCAATGTGTACAATGAGGTTGACGGTTTTCCTGGGGATAACCTTTTGGCTGAAGCTGTTTATATTTCTTTGCCCAATGGATCTGAAACCATTATCGTTGATCTATCGCCCTATGACATTTATGTAGAAGACAATTTCTTTATTTCTATTGAATGGATAGAAGATTTGGGAATTGAAAACCTGTGGTTTTCTGCCGGCGTGTTTGGGAATCTGTATATGCAAGAAGTACCAGTCAATCCAAATGGGTGCGTCAAAAAGCGTTGAGTATTGGTATGGGCGTAGAGCTACTACAAAAGGAGAATTAACTGTATTTCTTTTTGATGATTTCTATCGAGTCCACAATCAGTTTTTTTAGTACGCTGAGGTCAATGTCGCTTAAACGTTTAATGTACAAACAACCACGCCCAATCTTATGTTTTCCTAGCCCATTGAAATCCAATTCATCGTGGGCAAGGTCACACATTAAATAAATTGATAATGCTTGTTTACGTGGAGAAAAACCACACAAAAACCAATCGCCTTCTCTCCCACTAGCATAGGTGTAGTGATATTCACCAAAACCAATGATACTTATCCCCCATAAATGAGGTTTAGTGTTGGTTATTTCCTGCATTAATTCTAGCAGTACATAACTATCCTTTCTTTTTTGTTCATGCTCTACAGCTGATAAAAAAAGCGCAATACTCTCGTCCGTTTTTTGGGTTTTATTCCTTTTCATACTCAAGGGCTTTTCCCTAAAATACGAAATTTATCGTTTGGATACCTTATTGTTGCTAATTCCTCTCTGCCTAGAACATCTAAAACGGTCTACATCTTCCCCTCGAGATTTACGGTGTTTTGTTTTCCTACCCTGCACCCTGGCTCTCCAAAGATTAAAGCTTGAACGTTTCAATTCACGTCGCATTAGGGTAATGACATCTTGTTCTTTTAATCCAAATTGATCAAGTATAGCATCAAAGGGAGTACGGTCTTCCCAGGCCATTTCTATAATACGGTCTACTTGGACTAGTGTTAATTCAACAGTTTTTTTCATGCGGATCGGTTTGATTTTCTTCTAGCTAGGGTATGTCTACTTAATATTCGTTTGCTTTCTTGATACACTAAGGGGTCTTTTTGCATTTTCCATAGTAGATCTGAGGCTTCTTTTCTTCTTTGATCAATATCGACCACAGGATGGGGATAATTTTCACCCAACCTAAAGCCATACATTTCTTCTTCAAAAGGGGTAATATCCCACGGAGTATGCACCAGTTGGTCGGGCAATTCATTCAATTCGGGTAACCACTTTTTGGTAAAGACTCCATTAGGGTCATGGGTTAAGCCATTTTTTACCGGATTGTATATGCGTAAGGTGTTGATACCTGTTTCTCCTGCTTGCATTTGCAACTGAGGAAAATGTATCCCTGGTTCAAAGTCCAGAAATTGTTGTGCTAAAAAGGCTGAACATGCCTGCCAAGGCTGCCACAGTTGATGTACAAAAAAAGAGACGACAAGGGCGCGCATTCTAAAGTTTAAATAGCCTGTTGCGACCAAACATCGCATAGCTGCATCGACCATTGGGACACCGGTTAATCCTTTTTCCCATGCTTGGATGTGGGCGGGGTTCACCTCTTTCTTTAGGCGATGATAACCTCGATTGATGCTTTCGAATTCCATTCGACACTCCATCTCAAATTTTTGAATAAAATGAGCTTGCCAACGCAGTCTTGATTCAAATGCTCGAATGCCCTGACTTCTTTTTCCTTGTTCTTTTTCTGCCTCAGTTCGCTGCAATAGCTGTCGCATAGAGAGGTTACCAAAGGCTAGGTAGGGAGAAAGTCTACTGCAACTTTTTCGAGCTAAGTCAGGTTTAGAAATGTGTTTTTGATAATTGGTGTAACGTGCTTGAAAAAAGGAATCCATGTAGCGATGTGCATTCTTTTCTCCTCCAGGTTGAACCAAATGAGACCGACTAGTTATTAAGTTTAGTAATGTGAATTCTTTTGCAATATCATTTAACTGGTCCTTGGTAATGAATGCCTGTTTATTTGGATAAGGAAGTTGTTCCTCGTTCATTAGCGCCGACCATTGTTGGATCCATTTTTTTCTATTTTGCATTCCGCGAAACACCCCTTGTTGGCGTTCTTCTTTCCAAGTAATGTTGTACTGTGTACACCATTTGAACACCTCTTTGTCCCGTTGAAATGTTAGTCCAATTCCGGTTTCTATGTGGGAATAGATGCCCTTTAAGGGAATCAAATGGCGCAGCTCTTCGAGTACAGGAATCACTTCACCTTCTACAGCCAAAATATGTGTATTGAAGGGAGTTAGCTGTTGGTTTAAATCTTCAATAGATTGTTTGATAAAATCAAAGTGACGCTCGCTGCTATGGGCTTCTTCACGCAAACTTTTCTCGCATACATAAAGGAGCAAAATTTGCTGATGATTTTTGATGGCTTGGTGCATGGCTGCGTGATCCCGCAGACGAAAATCGCGCTTTAACCAAACAACGGCTATGTCATCTTGTTTAATAGTCATCGGGATTCGTTAAAATGGCAGCTGCTCTCGCTTTTATTTCGGCTAAGTCGTGCGGAGGGATTTTCTCCAACAAACGCAACATCATGGCCATCCGATTGTTTTTTGCGAAGAATTGTTTTTTATCATCCAAGAAATTCCAATAGAGACTATTGAAAGGGCAGGCATCTTCTCCAATTCTTTTCTTTTTATCGTACTGACAAGAATCGCAGTAGTTACTCATTTTGTGGATGTAAGCCGCCGCAGACACATAGGGTTTGGTGGCTACAATGCCCCCATCTGCCCATTGACTCATTCCACGTGTATTGGTTATTTGCACCCATTCAATAGCGTCGGCATAAATGCCCAAATACCATTCGTCTACTGCACTTGGGTCTACCTGAGCCAGTAAAGCAAAATTCCCTGTAATCATTAAGCGTTGAATGTGATGTGCATAAGCATTATCCAAGGAATTGGTAATGCTTTGATGTAGACAATTCATTTTTGTGTTCCCTGTCCAGTAAAAGTCGGGCAGTGGATTGTGATTGTCAAGGGCGTTCTTTTGTGCATAGGCAGGCATTTCTTTCCAGTAGATGCCCCGCATGTATTCGCGCCAACCAATAATTTGACGAACAAAACCTTCCACCTGTGAAAGTTCAATTTCTCCCTCGTTTTGACGGTAGTAATTTATGACGGTTTCGACCACTTCTAGCGGGGAAATCATTTTTACATTGAGCGCAAAGGAGATGCGTGAATGAAACAGATTTACTTGGTCGGTATGAAGTGCGTCTTGGTAATCTCCAAAGTGGACCAAGAGATGTTTACAAAAATAGTCTAGTTGTGCAAGGGCTTCGGTTCTATTGAGGGGGTAATAGAAGGTCATATCATCGAAATGACCAATGGTTTTAACGCCCTGGTCTTCCAATAGTTTTTTTAATTCAATTAGGGATTCTTTTTGAGGAAGGTAGGGCTCGGGTATACCCGGATCTCCTTTCCATTTTTTGCGATTGTTCTTGTCGAAATTCCATTGCCCTCCCTCGGGCTGACCGGCTTCCATAAGCAGATTGAATTGTTTGCGCATGTTGCGATAAAAGAATTCTAGAATCAATTGTTTTTTCCCTGAGAAGAAGGCCTCCAAATCTTCTCGTGTAGTCATGAAATGATGGGTATCTTCCATTGTCGTAGCAATGGATAAATTTGCACAAAAGTCCTTAAGTTGCTGATCCAATCGGTATTCATCGGGAGCTTGATATTCAAAGGTTTCTATGCTGTATTCATTGATCAACCATTGAAGGTTTTTTGTCAGATCTTGTGTGTTTTGGGGGTCGTCAAGAGTTAGGTAATGGGTCTTGTGTCCAAGATTGTTTAACGCTTTATTAAAACTTCTCATGGCTCCAAAGAAGGCAACTACTTTTTGAATGTGATGGGGAGCATAGTCGGTTTCTTGACGCATCTCCATTACTACATAAAGGACCTCAGCATTGACTTTTTCTAGCCAAGGATGGTGTAGATTGAGTTGATCACCTAAAATTAAACGTAGTTTCATTCGAATAAGCTTTTTTGGTTCCAGCGACGTTGAAATTTCCCTTGTTCGTCATAGCGTTCGGCTTGAAGGCGGACATTGAATTTTCGATCTCTCGGATCATTTCCAACACCAGCCACATAGAGCCAATTCCCATAATTGCTGTGTACGTCATAGTCAATTAGAAGGGATTCAAAATATGCCGCTCCCATGCGCCAATCCATCAATAAATTTTTTGCAAAGTAGGACGCTACATTTTGTCGCCCTCGATTACTCATCCACCCTGTTTTGTTTAGTTCTATCATGTTGGCATTGACAAAAGGCTCTTTTGTGCTTCCTTCGCACCACGATTGCAACATTTTCGGATTATTTTTCCATTCATATTCGCGCTCTAAAATGCCTCCAATGAGAAAAATTTTGTCTTGGTGTTTTAAAGAAATGAATTTGAAGTAGTCACGCCACAGAAGTTCAAAAACGAGCCAGTAGGTCGATTGATTTTTTTGTACTTGTTTTTCATAATCCATGACCTCCCAATAAATTTCTCTAGCCGATATGGATCCGTTTGCTAACCAAGCAGAGAGCTTGGCGCTATAATCAAGCCCAAGTAAACCATTGCGGGTTTGTTTATAGAAAGAAAGCTTTTCGGTTTTCCAGAAATAATGATCAATACGTGCTTGAACTGCTTTGCTACCTCCTACAAAAGGGAAGGCAGAATGTGGGTGTTTTTCAGCAGGGGACAAGCCTAGTTGTGTAAGACTTGGAAGATTGAATTCCTTTTCCAATTGATTTTCAGCTTCCATTACAGGAAGAGGAGGAAGGCATGACCTAACAGAGCTGTATTTCTCACATTTCTTTCGAAAAGCAGTAAACACCTCAGGCAAATCAGTAAGGTTCATGGGAATATCGTCGGGATGAAAAAGGAACTGATCGTAGTAGCTATGCACGTTAACTTGAGCAAATAGGCCGGCGCTAACTTTTTCTTCTTCTTCTCGTTCTTCTTTTGTCCATTCTTTTTGAAAGTAAAGGTCCGTGATGCTCAATTCTTTCCCCCATTGAGCAATTCCGAGGTGTGGAGATTGCTGTTCAATGATTAAAGTTATATTGTGTGCTGCTAATTCTTCTTTAAGTGCCAATACCGTTTCAATCAAGAATTTTGCACGATAGGCTTCTGTTTTTTTGAATCCCCACTTAGTGGTTGTAAAATGAGCTGGATCAAAGGCATAATAAGCGACGACCTTTTCGTGATTGGTCGCAGCTTGGTAAAGCGATTGCTGATCGGTTGCACGTAAATCGTTTCTTAGCCAAACAAGGGCTTTTCCTTTTCGTTTCTGCATCTTTTACTACAATATTTAACTTCTTCCCAGTCTTTTTCCCACTTCTTTCTCCAGCTAAAAGGACGATTACATCGTAGACAAACCTTCTGCGGTAGGTTTGCCTTTAAAACTCTTTTAGCCATTCAGAGCGGCTTTGTATGTGGTTAAACAGCGTTCTCTTGCAAATTTGTGATCAACCATTGGTTGAGGGTAACTAAACTCTTGGTAGTCGGGTACCCATTTTTGAATGTATTGGTGTTGTTTGTCAAATTTTTTGATCTGATCAATGGGGTTGAAAATTCGAAAGTAAGGTGCTGCATCAACGCCACAGCCAGCAACCCATTGCCAATTCCCAACATTACTCGACATCTCATAGTCCAATAATTTTTCGGCAAAATAAGCTTCACCCCATCGCCAGTCGATCAAGAGGTGCTTACACAAAAAGCTTCCTACCAACATGCGAACGCGATTATGCATGAATCCAGTGGCGTTTAGTTCGCGCATCCCTGCATCTACAAAAGGGTAGCCTGTTTTACCTTCGCACCACTGCTTAAATTCTTCTTCGTTATTGCGCCATTCAATGCGTTCATACTTTGGCTTAAAACACTTGGTTGGTGTATGGGGAAAATGCCATAGTATCTGCATAAAAAATTCACGCCAAATCAATTCCTTTAAAAAAATATTGTTCTCTTCTTTCGCGGCTTTAGCTACCATTTTTCGAACACTTAGTGTACCAAAGCGGAGGTGTGCTCCCGTACGTGAGGTTTGATCTACAGCAGGGAAATTACGCGTCTCTTCGTATTCCTGAATTATTTTTTTGTTGAACTGGTAGCTAGGATAATCGATGCCCGAAGGGGTAAATCCAAGCTCATTAATTGAAAGATTTGGTTGTGTGATCTCCGCCAAATTATGCAGTTCATTTTCTGAAGGAAAGTGCGTTATGCCCTCCTGTTCAAAACGCTTTAACCATTTACGTGAATAAGGAGTATACACTTTGTAAGCTGTTCCGTCATCTTTGACAACCTCGCTTTTTTCAAAAATGACTTGGTCTTTGTAGGTTTCAAATTCAATGCCATTGGCTGCCAATAAAGCGGCTATTTTGTCGTCGCGTTCTTGTGCATAGGGCTCATAATCATGGTTGGTGATTACTTTGGCAATTGGGTAGTGTTTTAATAGTGATTCAAAAACGGCCTTTGGTTTTCCCAGATACATTCCTACTGTACATCTGTTCTCCTTCATAGCATCAGATATTTTTCCTAAGGCCGTATGAATCATTTCTATTCGCGCATCCTGTTGAGGAAGCTTGTGTATAATTGCTGTATCAAAAATAAAGATGGGAAGGACCTTATGCGCTCCTTTTAAAGCGGCATAAAGACCAGCATTGTCGTCAATGCGTAAATCCCTTCTGAACCAGAATACAGTGTATTTTTCCACCTTAATTTGTTTTTAGATCACCAATACCTCCATCTACATGCAGGATTTGTCCTGTCATCCATTGGCCTTCCTCTCCCAAAAGGAAAGCGGCCATTTGGGCTACATTTTTCGCGCTACCTACCTGCTGAAGCGGGTGGCGTGCTTGTGCTTTCTCTAGCTTAGCTTCATTGTTTAAAAACTTATCCGCTAATGGGGTTTGTGTCAATGAGGGAGCAATACAATTCACCCTGAATTTCGGTGCATATTCTGCAGCTAAAGAACGGGTCAAACCTTCAATAGCTCCTTTGGATGCAGCTACTGAGGCATGGAAAGGCATTCCGGTTTGAACTGCAACAGTACTAAAGAATACCAGACTCGCTGCTGGGCTTTTCTGTAAGAAAGGCAAAACGGCCTGAAGACTCTTTACGGCTCCTACTAGATTGATTTCAAAGTCCTGTTGGAACGTTTCTGGTTTTAGCCCTCTAAATGGACGCAAATTGATTGAACCCGGGCAATAAACAAAGCCATCAAGTTGTTCGGGTAAGGCACTCACATCCAATGCATCACTTAATGCATCGAAGTTTATGTGTGTGACAACTGTGTTGTCGAGTGATTCACTGCTTCTTGAGGCTACATAAATGTTGTGCGAAGGTGCGAGTATATCCACCAAGGCTCGGCCTATTCCACTAGAACCACCAATGATTAAAATATTCTTTTTCATAGCTACTTAATCCCGATAATCGCCGAACAACTCGATCAGCTTGTTGTATCTATAGTTAAAAATTTGATTTAATTGTCTCTTTACAAATAGGGTGTGAGCAATTCGCCCCAAAATTCCTAAGGGTAATTTATAATCGACGATATCGATCATTTCTACTCCTCCTGGAATGGCCTTTATAAAATGTTTATGATGCCATAAACTATAGGGGCCAAAGCGCTGCTCATCGACAAAGTATTTGTTGTCTTTCACATGAGTGATTTCCGTTACCCATCCAAGGGGTAATCCCAATACCGGGGTTACGGTATATTTAATGATTTGTCCAGCGTACATTTTCTCGTCTGCACCTTCTAAAATTTTGAACCCCATGTAGTCAGGAGTAATGTTTTTTAGGTTGCCAGGATCTGTTAAAAAATCCCAAGCTTTTTCAACCGTGATGGGTAATTTTTGAACCGTTTTTAATCGGTAGACCATTCTTCTTATTTTTTGTTAAAGATAAAAATGTTTAACGATTTAATCTAATAGTTAAACAATAATATTTAAATATTTATTTAATGGCTAATTGATTGAGGGTTTGTGGATAAGGAAACATTTTCTACATTTGGGTAATTTTAAAACACAAACAATGAAAAAATTAATCTACTTGCTAGCGCTCAGTTGTTCTACTGTGGCAATGGCACAAGTTCAAACCCCACAACCAAGTCCAGCTGCTAAACTCAATCAAACGGTAGGCTTAACTGAAGTAAGTGTTGAGTTCTCCCGCCCAGCAAAGCGTGGAAGAGACATTATGGGTGCATTGGTCCCTTATGGAGAAGTATGGCGAACAGGAGCCAACAAAAACACCGTGATTAGCTTCAGTGATGCCGTTACTTTTGGTGATCAAGAATTGGCTGCCGGTAGTTATGCTATTTTTACACGTCCAGGTGAGCAGCAATGGGAAGTGTTTTTCTATACTGCAACCGACAATTGGGGTACTCCAGCTGATTGGGATGCAGCTAAGGTTGCTGCAACTGTTGAAACGGCTGCATTGAAGGCTGAATCCATTGAATCGTTTTCAATTTGGATTTCTGATTTACACAATAACGGCGCTACCCTTAATTTGGGTTGGGACACCACTCGTGTGGCTTTGCCTTTTGGTGTACCTACAGTTGCCAAGGCAACAGCATCAATTAACGAAGCTTTGAGCAAAGAGCCAAAGCACCGCGATTACTACAGCGCTGCAGTATACTACTTACAAGAAGGGCAAGACTTGGAAAAAGCAAAAGGATGGATCGCTAAAGCCATTGAAGGAAAAGGTGATGCTTACTGGTATTTTCGTCAGCAATCCCTAATTCTTGCTGGTTTAAACGATACAGCTGGTGCAATTGTTTCTGCAAAGCAGTCCTTAGCCTTAGCAGAAAAAGCGGGGAACCCTGACTATGTTCGTATGAACAAGGCGGCTATTGCTGAATGGAGTAAATAATTTATTTCCCTTAATGATTTACCAACCCTGCCTTTTGGCGGGGTTTTTTTAACTCTGTTTCTAATTCAATTAATTGCGCTAAATAAACCTGTTTTATTTCTTCGTTGTAGGACCTTCTCTTGTAGTTGCCAGAAAGGAAATCTTCTATTGCTGCGTCTATCCAAACCAATGCTTTGTCATGCTGACCTTTTTCTTGTTTAAGTAGGGCATAATAATATTTGCTATCGGCACTTTTGTCTTGGTAAGCTCCAAGAGCTTTATCAAGATTTTGGCTCACTTTGTCAAAAACTTTACTCTCATAGTAAGCAATGGCAAGATTGAGAAAAGCGTCAGGTTCCACCCAATCTTCACCCCATTCAGCGGTTACATGGGCTATATGTTTTTGATAGTAAGAAATAGCTTTCTCATATTTTCCTGCCCCTAAATATGCATGTCCTCTCCAATAATCTACACTATGTCCTTGAGGGGAATCGATATGATTGGGGGTAAGCGAATCACTAGCATTAAAATCAGCAATGGCTTTCTCGTAGTCTCTGTAGAAAAAGAGGTTTAAATAACCTCGCCAAGGCCGCCAGCGAGCCGCATCGCATTCTTCTGCTCTATCATAGATGCTTTTCCATTCTTCGGGCATGCCCCTTTTCAAATAGGGAATAGACAGTTCTCGAATTGCATCGCAATGATTCGGATTAAGTGTTAGTATCTCTTCAATTGCTTTCATGTTTGCAGGAGACCCTTGACGGTAGCCATGTGCATCCAAATTCTTGCCATTTAAAGTCAGCGCGTTTAATGCGTTCCTCTTTTGAGAGATATTCTATGTCACAGCTAATGCAACAAATTAAAACAAGGCTAAGGGATAATTTCAGTAATTTTTCCATTTTCGATTCGGTAAGTTAGGTGCATATAATAATTGAGGTCCTCATCAGAATAGGCATGCCAGTTATCCTTCTTAAGACTCAAATCAATCAATTCTTCTACAAGCCCATCTGAAAATGTTAGTGGTTCAAATTCAAAATTCATTTCTTTGGCCTCATAGAGGAAAACCTTTCCTGTATGACTGATGTAAAAGCGAAGATTGAGATACCCATTGTCATTGTATTTTTGAGATTGAAAGTCATGGAGTATTTTTTCTCTAAATTGATGCTTACTGCCTTTATAGATGTCTGGAGCAGCACTACTGTAATAACCCTTTAATGATTTTTTGGCATGTTTATCTAAGCTATCCAGTTCGGTGTAATTGTAAATGTAACCGATTCGGTAGGGATATTTTTCCTTTTTTAAATTTTGGTGATAATATTTTGACCATAAAAACCCGAGGGTGAAAATGAGTGCTAGTAGCGAAATACGTAGTAATAATTTTTTCTTTTTCATTCTAATTCATTTTATAATGTTTCCCTTGCGCTATTCTTTTGAAGGAGCGGTACAAAAGGAGGTAAAAAAGTGTTTCATAACCCAAGATAAGAATAGTCCAATAGGGCTCTGTTTTTGGTGTGAAAGCAGCTAAGTTGTGGCTGAAACCAAGAAAAAACATCATTAGAAATACAGAAAAAACCATTAAGCTAACACGCCAACCTGTCACCCAACTCAAGGCCAAATAATCCTTGAAAAAGGCCGTCCTACCATGGCTGATGTAAAATTTAAATGAAGATAACAATCCAATAATGGCAATGCACAAGACTGGAATTACCAAGAGTTTTAGACGAAAACTGTACTCTTCAATTAGTAAAAAATCTGTGAGGGTGTAGAAGATGGCTGTACCTAGAAAGTATGCAAAAGCTTGCCGATAGGTATATCATTTTTCCACGATTTCTTTTTCAAGGTCGTGTAGGTTGATCCAGTACATAAGGTAAAAATTTGGGTGACCATCGATTCTCGACTTAACGAAAACGGATAGTAATTAAATGTACAAAAAAAAAATGAATCAAAAATTCTTGACGACTAGATAACAATTGTTTGCGGTGAAAATCGATCAATTCGATTCGCATTTTATTAGCCTATTAGTTTTGTTAGATTTTATTTCTCTTTAAAAAGATATTGCAGCCCAAAGGCCATAAGAAAAGTAAGTATAGCTCCAATTGCATTGAGCCATAAGAAGCCCACCCAGTCTTGAGTGAAGATATAAATGATGAGTATTTCGGAAATAACGGCCGCCCAAAACACCGCTTTTCCTTTGATCTGATGCGCAAAGAAACCAACCAGAAATACTCCTAAAATGGTTCCATAAAAGATCGACCCAATGATGTTGACCAATTGAATTAGGTTTTCGACTAAACTCCCGAAACTGGCAAAAAGAATGGCAATCCCACCCCAAAGGAGGGTAAATAATTTCGATGCGTTTACATAATGCGATTCCGATTTCCCGTTTCGGTTACGCTGATACAAATCGACCGTAGTTGTAGCGGCGAGTGCATTGAGTTCAGAGGCGGTAGAACTCATCGCAGCAGAAAGAATTACGGCCAAGAGGAGACCAATCAAACCTTCGGGTAAATAGCCCAAAATAAATGATATGAAGACATAGTCCTTGTCATTGGTTCCTTGGTTAGCATCGGCAGCCAAAATAAGTTCTTTGGCCTTTGCACGCTGTTCCCTTTCTTCTCGATCTAATGCCTTGATGGCTTGTAGCGCATCTTGATTAAGAATGGGATCATCTAACAATTCATGCCGTTTGTTTTGCGTCAGCCTATGTTGTTCTTCTAAGGAAGTATATGCATTGGCTTGCTCAGAATTCCGCACCGTCTCTACCGCAGTAGGATTAAAGTGCAGGGGAGTGGTCTCAAACTGATAAAAGACAAAAACCATCACACCCACCAAAAGAATAAAAAACTGCATGGGTACTTTTAAAAAGCCGTTCATGATAAGTCCCATTTGACTTTCTTTAATCGATTTCCCTGAGAGATAGCGCTGCACCTGACTTTGATCGGTGCCAAAGTATGACAGGGCTAAGAAGAGGCCCCCCGTAATTCCACTCCAAAAAGTGTAGCGACTATTGGGATCAAAACTAAAATCAATGATGTCTAATTTCCCTGTTTGTCCAGCAATTTCCAAAGCTTTGGTGAAGCCAATTTGTTCGGGAAAGCTATTGATGATGTACCCAAAGGCTATGATCATCCCTGCAAAAATGATGAACATTTGTTGTTTTTGCGTGACGTTTACGGCTGCTGTTCCACCAATTACGGTGTAGAAGATGACTATGCAACCTATAAGTAAAATCAAAGGTTTTAATGGCCAACCCAATGCCACGCTTAAGATAATAGCCGGTGCATATATGGTGATTCCGGCGGCTAAGCCACGTTGCACCAAAAATAAAAGGGCTGTTAGTGTTCGTGTACGTTGGTCGAATCGTTGCTCCAGATACTCATAGGCTGTAAAGACCTTAAGCTTATGATAAATGGGAATGAAGAAAAGGCAGATAATGATTACAGCAAATGGAAGACCAAAGTAAAATTGCACAAAGCCCATACCGTCATGGAAGGCTTGCCCGGGAGTCGATAAAAATGTGATGGCACTGGCTTGGGTAGCCATGACCGAGAGGCCAATGGTCCACCATCTTGCACTATTCCCTCCCTTAAGGTAATCGCTAATGGAAGCACTCGTTCTATTTTTCCAAGCGCCATAACCTACAATGAAACTTAGGGTTCCGACCAAAACCATCCAATCTATACTGTTCATGCGCTATATGATTTCATGAAAATAAAAAAACATACCCAATAGCCCACATTGAGTAGTGCTAAGAGAAGATAGATACGATAACGTTTATTCATCATCTTACAAGGAGAGTAAATTGATTAAAATACGATAGGCTCCCGGAACACCCTCTGGGAGCTCTCTAAAAAAACTTAAACCAGTGTAAACAACTGTTCCATCCCCGTGTTTTGCGATCAAAAGACTACCTACGGTTTCTTCTTCTCCGCTGTCGTTCATACCCAATAAGGGGGTGAAACGTGGATCCCAATTATCGGCAAAGTACAAGCCGCGTTCTTGGATCCAACCTTCAAAATCTGTTGCAGTAATTTTGTGGGGAACAGACATAGCAGGATGATTAGGTTCTAAAATGCGCACACTGCTTTCTTCGTCGGTCACCCGTTTTCGTGAAAGTTCTATGGGATAAGGGGCAATCTCTTTGGTTTTTAGTCCACGACTGGTATTGTATTGTACCACAAGGTTTCCTCCCTGTGCGGCAAAGTCGAAGAGTAATTTATTTTTGTATTTAAGCGATTCCAATACATTGAACGCACGAATCCCTACTAGAATAGTGTCAAAGCTATTTAGTTCTTCTTGGGAGATACTCTCTATATCAATTGAATTTATGGGTAAACCAATGGCCGCTAAATTCTGTTGAACTAAATCTCCTGCTCCCATAATGTAACCAATCTTCTTATTTGGAAGCTTAAGGTTTAGGCGCACAAATTTTGCTTCAGCTGGCTGAGCCACATATTGTTTTGGAATGTGTTCATAGTTGATTTCTTTCAGGCTGAAGGGATGGTCAAGTGTTGTTCCATTGAGATGGACTAATGGGCTCATTAACCCACTCTCTGATTTGTCTGTTGGACGAAGTTGGAAGGTTACGAATTGACTACTTCCTCGACCCACTAATTCAACTTCTTTTTTTGCTTCATCAATTTCCCATCCTTTGGGAAAACACAATTCTATCTCACCCGAGAAAGATTCTCCATAGTTGGTCAGCTCTAGACGAATTGTTTGTTCCTCGCTATTGGGGAATAGATGAACAGTTTTGTCAAAATTTAAACCCAATTGTGGGAGTACATAAAAGGGCGTGATTACCTCACCGCGCACTGGATCATTTTTACGGTAATTGATTTCCTCTTCAAATTTTATGTTGATTCCTTCTATTTGTACAACGACATCAGCTTTGCGCGCAGGGGTTTCTGGAAGACCAATTAGCGATTTGTTGTCGATCGTAAAAACGCCTAGTTTACCTTTCTTAAGGAGCCAATACGGACTGCTTAGTTCTTTTCCTAATGTGATGCTTAGGGGAGTTGAAAATGCTTTGTTCTTTCCTAATGGGGTATTGATAAATTGGTCTCTTACGCTAACCAGTGTGATGGGAAGATCACTTTGTTGAACAGCATTGAGTTTGTACTTTAGGCGTTCTCCTGCGATACCATAGGGACGCTCTGCATTAAGTTGTAATGTAAGTCCTGCGCAGGATTTAATCAACGCTTTTGTTTCGGCAAGTTTGCGGCTTTTCCATACCCCATTATCCAAGCGCTCAATGGCCTGATGTATTTCAATGAGTAGAGGAAGACTTTTCTCAGGAATCCTAAAATCAAATTCTGCTATTGCCTGAGCAACTAGGTCTCCTACAATTTCACCGTTTTTGACTCTCTTCCAACTGGTGTCAATTCCATCAAAGGGATTGTTCGTTTTGGGGCGATCTCCCTGTATGAGTTCGATGTATTCGGTTCTGTTGCCCAAGGATGGAGAGCTACCAAAACCTTGTGATTTGTGCGAACTCCTACTTGCTGCAGAGATTTCACTGTTGGAGATGCCTCGGAGTGCATCGTAATTTCCAATTTCCAATGAAAGTAAATTTGTTTTGTCGGCCTTTTCAAAACGTTCTCTACTGCCATAGAACCACCAGGAGGTATTGAAAAATTGTCGCTTCACTTTCCAAGGCTTTAGTTCCTCCAATTGTTGGGGGTAACTACTGCTGTCGTTGCTTAACGAAAAGGCTTCATGACTCAAAAGGGCAGAAGAGGTATGGTGGCCATGTGTAGTACCGGGTGATCTGTGGTCAAATCGGTGAATGATAATATCGGGTTGAAAGGCACGAATACGACCAACAACTTCTCCCAAGATTTGATCTTTGTCCCAAATTTTTAGGGTTTCTCTGGGATGCTTAGAATAGCCAAAGTCAATTGCTGAGGTGAAATACTGATTCCCTCCATCGATTTTTCTTGCCTGAATCAATTCGTTGGTACGAATTACGCCGAGTAATCCTCTCAATTCTGTTCCAATACGATTTTGCCCTCCATCACCTCGGGTCATAGACAGATAGGCAGAATGCGCATGCACATGGTTGGAAAAATGGGAAATGAGTGCTGTATTCTCATCATCTGGATGCGCGGCAACATAGAGCATGGACCCAAGAAAATTAAGTTTTTCTAATCCTCTGTAAACGGTTGCTGCATCTTGTGCGTGAAGCGATGGCAAAGCACAAATTCCGAAGCATATGCAAAAAAGGTATTTTCTCATTCTTGGTCTAATTTAAAAGGTGCTCTAAGGGACTTAAAGCGGGTATTGTTCTCAGCCCAATATTGACGTCGTTCGGTATGAATACGTTTGGCTGTTGAGGTGAAATCATCTCCTTTATCTGTAAATTTCTCCGTCCAACCTTCGATGGTATAGGGAAATGCAGGATCGAATTGAATGCGTAACTCTCGACCAGTGGCGGGTGTTTTAAGGACATATTCATCTGGTTTTAATTCCCCAATGACATCTTCCGTTTTCATTTCGATATGATTTAGACGTACTCTTTCAAGGGAGGGGTACAATTTATACTCTCCAACGGGCAATTGTTGCGGATCAAAACGGAGTAGGTTCCAGAGGTCATCTTCTGTGATGGCCATTTCTAGGGTCAGCTGTTGATCGGCTTCTCCTTCAAAATAAGAATGAGAGGTATAGGAAAAGCCCTCTTTTGTTGCGTTTAGTTGCAGATAGCTTTGTCCACACCATTCTTGTATGGATGCGACCCCTTTGATTAGCGGATGTTTTGTTCGAAGTGAGTTAAAGCTACTACTCATGATGGAGTAGGGGTAGATGCCCGTCCAGTAGGATTTTGTTCGATTGGATTTGAGTACTGGGATGGTAGTTTTAGATTTTTGGTTGGCTTTCACCTGTGCTTCTTTCAAAAAGTCTTCTGTCACAAAAATCAAAACTGCTTTACCCTGACGTTGTTCACCATAACGAGACTGAGTCAACTCATACGAACTGATTTCAGCTCTACCGTCAAACCAATGCGATTTAAATTGTTGAGAAAGTTGTGCTTGAAGCCAAGAGCCGCAAAATAAAATTAAGAAAAGGAGCTTTTTCATGGCAATAGAATTTTTTTCAAGGTAGTCAAAACTTGGGCTACAGGCAAGCCAACAATATTACTGTAACTGCCTTCAATTTTTTCAATTCCCACGGTGCCAATCCATTCTTGAATTCCGTATCCCCCCGCTTTGTCATAGGGTTGGTAAGCATCAATGTAATGATCAATTTCTGCTGCATCGAGTGCTCTGAAATAGACCTTACTTGTTTCATGAATAAGGGTTTGTTGGTGTGCTTGTGTAAAAGCGACGGAGGTAATGACTTGGTGAACACGTCCAGATAATTGATGCAACATGGCTTGTGCTTCTTGCTTGTCTTTTGGTTTTCCTAGATAGCTGTTCTCACTCCAAACAATGGTATCGGCTGTAATGACCAATTGATTTGGTTCAAGGGTGTTAAAGGGTTTGGCTTTGAGTTGTACCAAGTAATTTGGTATTTCTGCCCCTTTTAAATCGGAGGGAAAAACTTCATCAACGTCATGGGTTTTAACTCTATATTGCAGACCAATGTCAGTTAAAAACTGTTGCCTTCTAGGAGAATTTGAGGCCAAAATGATGTCAGTAGTGGGGAATATGCTCGTCAAAATCAATCGTTTTTCGCACCAATGGTTGTGATCCATTTTCCCTGTACTCGCAAGGTTTGTTCAATGATTTCGCGAACACACCCTTCACCACCTTTTTTGTGGGAAACATAGTCAGCCATATTTTTTACATCGATTACAGCGTCGTTGGGGCATACCCCCAGTGCAACTTTTTCCATCACGGGAATATCTGGAACATCATCTCCCATGTACAAGATTTCATCTGGAGACAAATCATAACTATCCAATAAGTCTTGGTAGGGCTCTAGTTTATGGTGTGCTCCTAAATAGATGTCAAAAATGCCCAATGCTTTTAGTCGGTTGCGAACGCCCTCATTTGTTCCGCCAGAAATAATGCAAACCTTAAACCCTTGAACCAAGGCACATTTCAGTGCATAACCATCTTTGGTGTCCATTTCGCGGTACATTTCACCTGCTGAGGTAATCATGACCTTTCCATTTGTCAGCACACCGTCCACATCAAAAATGAAGGTGGTGATTTGTGGAAGAATTTCTTTGTAGTTTTTATTTTTCATGAAGTTGTTGAATCGATTTTGTGAGTGAGGTATAAAGTTTTTTTTGTGCTTCTTGGGTTAAAAGCGATAAGTGGTTGTCAAGTGTATTGCGGTCATTTCGCAGGGCCGGTCCTGTTTGAGCATCAAGAGGAGAAAGACTTTTTATTTTATCTGCTGTTTCGGCAATCAATGGTTGTAAAACAGCGAAGGGAACCAGATGTTCTTGGCATATGCTTTCTCCAATGGCGTATAAATGATTGGTGAAGTTGTTGACAAAAACTGCTGCAATGTGCAAAGCTTTGCGTTGTTCGGAGTCTATGAGGTGTGTGGGTCCTCCCATTTTTACTGCCAATTGTTCTAGCAGTGCCAAACCTTCTGGTTTGTTGGCCTCCAGACACAATGGAATGTTTGCGAAATCAACTGATTTTTGTGTTGAAAAGGTTTGAAGGGGATAAAATACCCCATGATTTTTGTGGGTTTTTAGCACGGAAAGAGCAACACTTCCTGCGGTGTGAGCTACAACGCCATTGCGCTCTCCTAACTGCAAACTTAGGGATTCGATCGTATCGTCTGAAACACTGATAAGATAAATGTCTGCTTCTTTTAGCTCAGAAAGTTGATTTGTTGTAGAGGTTTTCCCAGCATATTCTTCTAGAGGTGCGTTTGTTCGATTGTACCACTGCACTATTTGAACATCTTCGATATTCTTTAAAACAGCATGGAGGTGATAACCTACATTTCCCGCGCCTAGTATGCTGACCTTTATCATGAGTTTAAAAATAGGAAGATTCTGCATTTAATTTAAATGCTTTAGGTAAAAGTTATGCCGTGATTTAATTAACATTTTAAAAGCCCATTAAATTTTAGTCATAGATCCAATGATTACTCAATTCTTTCAAGTTTTTGGTCATCTCGCGCTAATTTTCTTAAATTGTTACTAACCTAAATCCTAGATTATGAAATGTTTTTATGTCCTACGAGCTATTTACATTCAATACTTTCTTTTATCCGCAACCGCATCCATCATAGTGGTTGCTTTTTTAGTTTCGGTCAATGTGTTGTTTCTCACCAAGCGTCCTCTGACGTTTTTCGGCATGACAGGCCTATTGTTTACCATAGGAATGATGAGATTCTTAGCATTTTTCCTCGCGCAATACCCAAAGAATCGCATCTTTGAATCTTTCTTGTCAGGGATTGTTATTCAGTTAATGGTTCTTGTTCTTTTGGTGTTGAATTAATCGGTATTTATAGGCCATTTTCATTCCTTTACTTTTATCTTTGCCAAGACAGAAGATGATCGTTTGATGAAAGATTTTTTTTTAAAATACCTCGCCTCTAATCGTTTAATGACGGTGCTTTTTTTCGTTTTTCCTGCAGCCATGGGCTTGGGAACTTTCATCGAAAGTTGGTATTCCACTGATACTGCTAAAATATGGATCTACAACGCCTGGTGGTTTGAACTCATCATGGGCTTGTTTGTGTTGAATTTCATTGGAAACATCTTTAAGTATCGACTGCTCCGTAAAGAAAAGTTGGCCGTTTTAGCCATCCATTTATCCTTTATTTTGATTTTGGTTGGTGCCTTTGTTACACGATACATTGGTTTTGAAGGAGTAATGCCCATTCGAGAAGGAGAGGCGTCCTCAAAATTTTTGTCAGAAAAAACGTATTTAACCATAAAGGTGGATGGAGAGTTTGAAGGGCAAGCCCTTCGAAAAGAATTGCAAAAACAGCTGCTGCTTTCTCAGCATGTAAACAATGATTTTGCCATTAGAGACGATTTTAAAGGGAATGATTTCTCGATTGAATTTGTTGATTTTATGGAAAACGCCACCGAGGGTCTTGTTCTGGATCCCGAGGGCGAGCGTTACCTTAAAATTGTCGAAGCCAGCGACGGAAATCGTCACGATCACTACCTCAAAGCAGGCGATATTGCGAATATTCACAATCTCTTATTTACCCTAGACAATCCAGTAAAAGGAGCGATCAATATTGAGGTTGTCGAGGGAGAGTATTTTGTTACTAGTCCTTTTGAGGGGTCATTCATGCGCATGGCCGATCAGTTTCAGGGTAATCTCCCAGCAGAAGAAAAACAAAGCTTGCAATTGCGTTCCCTTTATTCGCTACCCAATTTTCAGTTTGTCATCCCTGAGCCCGTCTTGAGAGGGAAATTTGATATCGTTGAAGCCGAAGAAGCCCAAGGCAATGCACGCCAAGATGCTCTTCGTTTAGAAATTATCTCCGGAGAAGAAAGCCAAATCGTTTCCTTACTGGGAGGAAAAGGCTACGCCAATGATCCCAAAAAAGTAAGTGTAAATGGACTAGAATTCTATTTGACCTATGGGTCTCTTCCGTTAGAGTTACCTTTTAAGATACGATTAAACGACTTTATAGCAGAAAAATATCCCGGTACTGAAAAGAGTTATGCTTCATTTGAAAGTGAAGTTACTGTTTTAGGAAAGGACGAATTTGATTATGATATCTATATGAACCATGTTTTGGATCATCAAGGTTATCGTTTCTTTCAGTCTTCGTTTGATCCGGATGAAAAGGGTACTGTCTTGTCTGTTAATCACGATTGGTGGGGTACTTACATTACTTACGCAGGATATATACTACTTTATCTGAGCATGATGGGGATTTTCTTTATCGGCAAAACACGTTTTAAAGATTTGGCCAAAGCACTTGATAAAATTAAAACCCAAAAAGCAGCCTTAAGCCTGTTTCTACTTTTTAGCGTTGCAACTGTCAATGGGCAAGATCATGTAAACCATAATCGTTCAAAGGTAAATTTTGATTCGATCGTTGTTGCCGATGCTTTTCCAAAAGCGCAAGCAGCAAAATTTGGTTCTTTGATCATTCAGGATTTAGGTGGAAGGATGAAGCCAGCAAATACATTTTCTTCTGAGTTATTGCGGAAAGTAAGTAAAAGTGATACTTATAACGGTTTAAACTCTGATCAGGTCTTATTGTCGATTCTCAATGGCCCAGCCATTTGGTACAATATCCCTATCATCTACCTAAAGCGTGGAAATGATTCGATTCGTTCCATTGCTGGTGTGGATAAAAAAGCAAAGTATGCTCCCCTTATTTCATTTTTTGATGAGGAAGGAAACTATAAAATAGCCAAGCAAATGGAAGAGGCTTATCGTGCGGCCATTCCCAACCAATTTAATAAAGATTTTATCGAAGTTGATAAACGAATCAATCTTCTGTATTCGGCTTTAGAAGGTAAAGTGCTGCGTGTATTTCCTATCCCAGCAGATGAAAACAACAAGTGGGTGTCTTTTCCAGAGTTAGCAGAAGCCAATTTTAAAGGAACAGATTCCTTGTATGTGAACAATGTTTTACCCCTTTACTTTCGATCCATGCGTCTAGGGAAAACAACCCAAGATTATCGAGAAGCAGACGAACTTTTAGAGAGCCTTAAGGGTTTTCAGCAGCGTTTTGGGAGTGAAGTTATCCCAAGTAAGGATAGGGTAGCAGCAGAAATTACCTACAATAAATACGATATTTTCAAGAAGCTATTCAGTTGGTACCTCTATGTTGGTTTCTTTTTCTTTGTGCTATTAATTATACAGATATTTAAGGATAGTAAAACCATACGATCTGCTATTTTGTTTTTTAAAGGGACAGCTTTTCTCTTGTTTGCCCTTCACACTGCTGGCTTGGCTGCCCGTTGGTTCATTTCGGGACACGCTCCTTGGAGTGATGCCTATGAATCGATGATTTATGTAGCTTGGGCTACAGTATTGTTTGGAATTCTCTTCGGACGAAAATCGAATTTAACCTTTGCAGCAACAACCTTTGTTGCTTCCATGATTTTGATGATTGCACATTGGAATTGGATGGATCCTGCCATTGCAAATTTGCAGCCCGTTTTAGATAGTTATTGGTTGATGATCCACGTAGCTGTTATAGTGGGTAGCTATGGCCCTTTTGCCTTGAGCATGATCATTGGTATTGTTGCCTTGTTTTTAATCTTGATGACTACTACCAAAAACAAATCCCGTATGGATTTAAACATCAAAGAACTGACCATAATCAACGAACTATCGCTCACCGTTGGACTCATTATGTTGACCATTGGGAACTTTTTAGGGGGGATGTGGGCTAACGAAAGTTGGGGACGCTATTGGGGCTGGGACCCAAAGGAAACCTGGGCGTTAATAAGCATCATGATTTATGCCTTTGTGATCCACATGCGTTTGATTCCTGGTTTGCGCAGTAGATGGCTGTTTAACCTCGCCAGTATTATTGCCTTTGCAAGTATATTGATGACCTACTTTGGTGTTAACTTTTATCTTTCTGGTTTGCATTCCTATGCAAGTGGTGATAAAATAATTACGCCTAATTTTGTGTACTATTCGATTGTATTTGTAGCCCTCTTGGGCCTAGTATCTTACTTTCCTTTTAAAAAGCACTACCGCAAATAGTTGGTATAGTATTTGATATTTGTATAGTATGAAAAACATACTACTACTTCTGTCCGTTTTTTTTCTTCTGTCTTGTGAGAAGGATAGGGTTGAATTGGATAGTGAGCTAGACCGTTTAGCGACTTTCCGGAATTTGTGGGAAGCACAAGACATAGATAGTTATGAAATGGTCCAAGAAGTAAGCTGCTATTGTACGACAGATTTCACCGTACCGAAAAGGCTTAGTATCGAAAACAAACGACTTGTTGCGGTCAACGGTGGTCCATTTGAAGAGCAATTTTCCTATGAGTTTCTAACCATAGATGAAGCCTTTGATTTTATAGAAGATCGATTATTGCAGCAACCAGCTAGCGCTAGAATCTTTTATGATGGTACCTTCGGTTTTCCGTATTCCTTTTACTTTGACATGGACTTTAGGCTGGCTGATGAGGAAATTGGATATAGCTTTTCCGACTTTTATATCAGTGAGTAATTTCTCATTACCTTTCCGTAAAAAAGATATGTCAGCAAAAATGAAATGGCTGCTTTATGCTATAAGCGGACTACTCTTGTTCGGTTTTGGTCTTTCCCTGTTGGGAGAGGCAATTCTTGCAAAATATAAGGACAGCAACTATTGGGTATGCTTAGGGACGATTGCGTTAGTGGTCACCAATAGTGGCTTGTGCTTGTTTGGCCAAGCAATCATCGAGAAGATAAAAGGAGACTGATTTAGAAAGCAGCAACAAATTCGTCCTCGTCCAATCCATCAGACACCAATTTAAGTGCTTTGGCTGAGATATTATTTGACTCTTCGGTATTGAACCCAAGTCCTACAACCAAACGATTAAGCAATAGCACTTCTTCTTCATCGGCTATGTTGTCAGCGAATACCATGCGGGTTAAATCGAATAAACGTTCTAAACGACGTTTTTCATTGGCAGGTGGGTTGATCGGATAATTGTCAGGATTTGCCATAATTTCGGCCACTTCACTGTCTTCGATTTCAAGATTGATTGCTGTTCTATTGATGAAAGCTTTTTCTTCGTCAGTAATAATCCCGTCTGAAAGTGCAACACGAACAATGGCTGCGAAATGATCACGATTACGTTGTTTGAAACCTGGGGTAAAGAGCGCTGAGAATGACATAAATTTAGTTTTGCTCAAAGATAGAAAATCAGCTAAAATAGTGAAGCGATATTGGCACACATTTTAAAGAAATATGTACATTTCATGTTCAAAACTAATTTCTATGAAACCACTTAAAGTAATTAAAAACCGATCTGATATAGGTGCGGGCACGAGAGGATCTGACATGGGAATTGATGCATTAGAAATAGCAGCAATTAATGCGGAGAACGATTTTTTTAATCGTCATCCTTTTATAGATGTTCCAACGCATAACGAATCTATATACGACAAGGTGAACAATACTTTTGCCAAGCGAATTAATTTTGTTGAAGAACAGTGTGAACGTTTATGCGAGGTTACATCAATGGTTTTGAATCAGCAGCATTTCCCATTGGTTATTTCTGGTGACCACTCTTCTGCTTTAGGAACTATGGCAGGCATTAAGCAGACCTATCCAACTAAAACCCTTGCAGCTATTTGGATAGATGCCCATGCAGACTTACATGCCCCCTTGAGTTCTCCTTCGGGAAATATTCACGGAATGCCTTTAGCTGCAGCTTTGGGTTTAGATAATGTAGCATATGGGGTTAACACAATTAGTGAAGCCACAACCGCTAGTTGGAATAAAATAAAAGCCATGGGAGTGGATCAACCAAAAATTAAACCAGAGCATCTCATTTATTTTGGCTTACGTTCTACTGAAGAAGTAGAAGATAAGGTTATTGAAGATTTGGGTATACATTCCTATACTGTGCATGAAACCCGTTACCGTAAACTAGCGGTTTGTATTCAAGAAGCCATTGATCGATTAAATGATGTTGATATGATCTACATCACCTTCGATGTTGATAGTTTAGACTGTGATTTAATCTCTAGAGGAACTGGCACCCCAGTTTCTAAGGGTTTCGATCCATCAGAAATTATAGCATTGATTCAAGGATTCATTTCCACCGGTAAAGTGGTTTGTCTAGAAGTATGCGAGATTAATCCTCTTTTGGATGAGAAAGGGAATAAAATGGCTGAGACAGCATTTGATATCATTGATTCGATTTTTGGAAAGACCAATTAGTCAGTATCGGTTTGATTGACCAAATATGCATAGTGTTTTTTGACTAATCCAGCGCTTGTTCTTGATTTTCGCTTACTTATTTTGTGTAAACGACATTGTAAATCAACTAAACTGGCCTTAATCGTCGGATTTAGCTTTTCATCTTTTTGTAAAAGTTGTAGTTGGTGTGCAAAGTGAATTTGTAAGCTTTGCCGCGAAACATCTGGTTTATCGACATTTTTAACAAGGTCATCGAACAATCGATCGAGTAATTCGTTCACAGTTAATCCATTGCCGACTAGGGTGTTTTGTGTAGAAAGTAAGCGATTCAATTTCTTGGTATCCAGCAAACGTGTCAAGGCAGAACGTTGTAGATTTTGAATGTTTAACAAAACACCTTCTCCTCTAATTTCTGAAATAAGTTGTGGCTTCATAAGCCATTCTTGGGTTTCCCAAACATGATCATTTAAAAAAGTCAAGGCTTCCAATTGTTTCGTTTTATTGACATTCTTGTAGGTAATTGCTTCTTGTTGATTAGTGGTATGTTGAGTTTTGTTCACCCCACCAATGATGCTGTGTACATGATTTATATATCTTCTGTAAACCCCTGTTAGTTCTCCGTATAATTCATTTAAATCGGTATAATCGTCATTGGGCTGAAGGGCCCATTTCACTAAGTTTTTGGCAACAATTTTTAAGTTTTTCAGACCATATGTACTCGCTTTAACGGGATCATCTCCTATATTTTCTGTTTGCGCATCGGGGTCATTTCCACGACCACCAAACATGTACATAGGATCCAATGATTTTACGTCAACCATTTGGTCGAGTAGTTTTTTTTCTTCTTCTGGCGATTGATCATAGAAGCGATAGCCCCATTCAATGGCATAATCATCATAAGGGCCCAATTGTCGTACGAAGCGAATGTTTTCATCTCCTGGCTGGGCAATGTAGTTGTAGCGAGCATAATCCATGATGGTGGTGGCTATCCCATATTTTTGAGTGAATTTGCCCGACCGTAAGGAATCTACCGGGTAAGCACTACTCGCTTTCATATTGTGGGGGAGTCCAAGGGCATGGCCTATTTCATGTGATATGACCCTGCGCATCATTTCTCCAATCTCTTCTTCGGGAGTGTTTAGTGTTCTTGCCTTGGGATTGGCTGCTGCCGTTTCCAGTAAATATCGGTTACGATAGGAGCGGAGGTGGTTGTGGTACCATATTATATCACTTTCCAAAATTTCACCTGTACGTGGATCGGATACGCTTGGGCCGGTAGCGTTTCGGGTAGTTGAAGCGACGTAACGAACCGTTGAATAACGAATGTCCTCTGGGCTAAAATCGGGATCTTCTTCTTTCGACGGAGGATCTTTAGCCAAAATAGCATTTTTAAAACCCGCTTTTGCAAAGGCCGTATTCCAATCTTCAATACCCATTTTAAAGTACTTGCGCCACTTCAAGGGTGTAGCAGGATCGAGATAGTAAACAATAGGTTTAACAGGTTCTACCAATTCCCCAGTTGCATAAGCATTTTTGTCTTTGGGTTCCAAACGCCAACGTCTTATGATGGCATATTCATCTGATTTCAGCGCATCAGAACTATAATTGATTTTATTTATGCTAAACCATCCCACACGTTCGTCTTTGTAGCGAATGGGCATTGGGTTTTCGGGCAAAGCAACAAAGGAATGATTGATTTGAAAGCTAAACGTTTTGGACCTGTTGGCACGTGGAGGCTTATTAACGCTAAACGTTAAGGTGTGAAGAATTTCAGTGTTTTTTGGAAAACTATTTGCACTGTCAATACTGCTTCTTTTTTTGTCGACACCTCCTATTTTATAGCGATCCTTGTCTCC
>JAKMEK010000098.1 GCA_022425945.1 Flavobacteriaceae bacterium | reverse complement strand
ATTCTTGACACAATCTCTCTATCTAAAGAAAACTGTCCTCTTAGATTTCCTCGATCCTGCAAAGACTAGACCTACCTATTGCTGTGAATAACTCTACAACAACTTCAAATTATTCTTGACAGTAAAGGCTTTATTTTATGGACGAAAAGCGTATTTTTGTGCTTTAAATAACCATCGAATGATCCAGTTTTTTGGCGATGCCGCCACCAAGGTTTTTGTAGTTCAATGTTCCCAAACACTTTCCCCAGAAAATCACGAAAAACTTACCTGGCTCTTTGGTGAAGCGCCTTTGCTTGAAGTAGAAAAAATTGAAGGTGTTTTTTACGGACCGCGTGCAACTATGATCACTCCATGGAGTACCAATGCTGTTGAAATTGCTCAAAACATGGGGATTACAGAAATAACACGCATTGAAGAATACCTTTCTAAGGACATCATTGGTTCCATCGATCCAATGTTAGTGGTGGAATTCAATTCCTTGAACCAATCCATTTTCAGCGTCGACATTGCACCTGAAAAAGTGTTGCCGATTCACGATATTGCCGCCTACAACCAACAAGAAGGCTTGGCATTAAACCAAGAAGAAATTGACTACCTCAACAACTTGGCCACCCAATTAGAAAGACCCCTTACCGACTCAGAAGTATTTGGTTTTTCTCAGGTAAACTCTGAACATTGTCGTCACAAAATTTTCAATGGCCAATTCATCATCGATGGAGAAGAAAAAGAAAGTAGCCTTTTCCAACTCATCAAAAAAACCGCTAAAGAAAACCCCAATAGCATAATATCGGCTTACAAAGACAACGTGGCCTTTATCGATGGACCTAGCATCGAACAATTTGCACCTGCACAAGCTGACCGTCCGAGTAGTTTCAAGAAAGAAGCCATCGAGAGCGTCATTTCAATTAAGGCCGAAACCCATAATTTCCCAACAACTGTCGAACCTTTCAACGGAGCTGCAACCGGTTCAGGAGGAGAAATACGCGATCGTTTAGCCGGTGGACAAGGTTCTTTACCCCTAGCAGGAACTGCCGTTTATATGACCCCCTACTCTCGCGTTCAAGATGACCGTAAGAAGAATAGTTTTCCAGAGCGCAAGTGGCTCTATCAAACGCCTATTGACATTCTTATTAAGGCCTCCAATGGGGCTTCTGATTTTGGAAATAAATTTGGACAACCCCTTATTACAGGATCCGTACTAACCTTCGAACACCAGGAAGGAGAACATCGTCTAGGTTATGACAAAGTGATCATGCAAGCCGGAGGAATAGGTTTCGGAAAAAAGGAACAAGCCAAAAAAGGACTACCCAAAAAAGGAGATAAAATCATCATTTTAGGGGGAGACAATTACCGCATTGGGATGGGAGGAGCTGCCGTTTCCTCTGCAGACACAGGTGCTTTTGGAAGTGCCATCGAACTCAATGCTGTACAACGCTCAAATCCTGAAATGCAAAAGCGAGTAGCTAACGCCATTAGAGCTTTGGTGGAAAGCAGCCGCAATCCAATCGTATCCATTCACGACCACGGAGCCGGAGGGCACCTCAATTGTTTATCTGAATTGGTTGAAGATACGGGGGGTGCTATACAAATTGACGCACTTCCTCTGGGAGACCCAACGCTCTCTGCCAAAGAAATTGTTGGAAATGAATCTCAAGAACGTATGGGACTTATCCTATCGCCAGAAGACGCCGCGCATCTAGAGAATATTGCTGCCCGCGAACGTGCCCCTTTTTATGTTGTTGGCGAGGTGACAGAAGATCATCACTTTTCTTTTCATTCTGAAAAGAACGATGAAACCCCTATCGATCTAGATCTCTCTGCACTTTTTGGAAGCTCTCCAAAAACCATTATGAACGACCAAACGGTAGAAGCCTCTTATGCCCCCATAAGCTATGATGCCCAACAAATAAAAGAATACATCTCATCAGTCCTGCAATTGGAAGCAGTCGCCTCTAAAGACTGGCTTACCAACAAGGTAGATCGCTGTGTTACCGGACGTGTTGCACAACAACAGTCTGTAGGAGAACTTCAATTGCCTTTGAGCAATTGTGGCGTAATGGCCTTAGACTATACCGGAAACAAAGGAATAGCAACCTCCATAGGACATGCACCTGTAAGTGCACTTATCGACCCAAGAAAAGGAAGCAACACTGCAATAGCAGAAGCCTTAACCAACATTGTATGGGCCCCTTTAGAAGAAGGATTAAAAAGCGTTTCGCTCTCTGCCAATTGGATGTGGCCTTGTAACAACAAAGGAGAAGATGCTCGCCTGTATGAAGCAGTAGAAGAATGTTCTTCTTTCGCCATCGACCTAGGGATTAATATCCCAACCGGGAAGGATTCCCTTTCCATGAAGCAAAAATACCCCGATGGAGATGTGTTAGCTCCAGGAACTGTAATCATTTCTGCAGCTGGACAATGTAGTGATGTTACCAATATCGTTACTCCTGTTGCTACGGCCGACGGAGGCGATATCTTTTATATAGACTTTGCACAAGACGACTTCCACTTGGGAGGCTCTTCTTTTGCCCAAAGTCAAGGAAAAATTGGAACATCAACGCCAAGCGTTCAAGATGCAACCTATTTCAAGACAGCATTCAATTATTTACAAGAATTAATTAAAGGTGGGAATATCACTGCCGGGCATGATATCGGCTCTGGTGGTTTAATCACCACACTTTTAGAATTGTGCTTCCCCTCTACTTCAGTTGGGATGAAACTAGATTTAAGCCCTATCAATGAATCAGATTTGGTCAAAGTCTTATTCTCAGAAAAAATCGGAGTAGTGGTTCAATCCAAAGAAGACCTTACAGCACTTTTCGGTAAGAAAGGAGTCAACGCAGTTCGCCTTGGTAGCTCAAACAATTCGACAGAACTTGCCATCAATGAAATTTCGCTCAACATACCAGCCCTACGCACTACTTGGTCGGCAACTTCTACCAAATTAGAAGCTGAACAAACCGAGATCAGCTTGGCTGCTGTACGTGCAGAAAATGTGGTGAATCAGCCCTTGAATTTCAGCTTCCCTTCTGGTTTTGACGGACAACTTCCAGTAACCAAGACACAACGCATAAAAGCGGCTGTTATCCGAGAAAAGGGGAGTAATTCAGAACGTGAAATGGCCTATGCAATGGACCTTAGCAATTTCGACGTTAGGGATGTACACATGACTGATCTTATTGAAGGTAGGGAAACCCTAGAAGACATTCAGTTTTTAGTAGCAGTGGGTGGCTTTTCAAATTCAGATGTTTTAGGATCAGCCAAAGGCTGGGCAGGAGCCTTTAAATACAACCCTAAGGCGAAAACAGCCATCACAAACTTCTTCAACCGACCAGACACGCTTTCGCTTGGTGTATGCAACGGATGTCAATTGTTTGTTGAATTAGGTCTTTTGACCCCAGAACACAGCAGTTTACCTAAAATGTTGCATAATGACTCTGGGAAATTTGAATGTCATTTTACTTCAGTTACCATAGCCCCTAGCAACAGCATCCTCTTAAATGGACTTGAAGGAAGTACCTTAGGAATTTGGGCAGCGCACGGAGAAGGGAAATTCTCTTTCCCACTGAGTGAAGATAATTATCAAATTCCTGGGAAATATGCTTATGAGGCTTACCCAGCGAATCCAAACGGCTCTGACTTTAACGCTGCCATGCTGTCAAGTGCAGATGGACGCCATTTGGTCATGATGCCGCACCTTGAGCGATCTACCTTTCCGTGGAACTGGGGACACTATCCAACAGATCGATCAGATTTGGTAAGCCCATGGATTGTAGCTTTTGAAAATGCCTACAATTGGTTGTCAGAAAAAAAGTAGCCTTCATTCCTAAGTTTTGAGTATATTGAGCATTCTGAAAAAATAAGAACGCATCAATGAAACCAACAAGATTATTTGATTTTCTAGCTATGCAGCTAGAAAACCCTTTAGATAAATGTCTAAACACTAAATACGAAGGTAAGTGGGAAGCCACTTCAACCCAAACTTTTTACGATAAAGTACAACAGGCTTCGCGAAAACTCCATCAAATGGGCGTTAAGCGCGGTGATAAAATTGCCCTGATCTCGACCAATAACCGCACTGAATGGTGCATTATGGATCAAGCCATTTTACAGTTAGGAGGAACCACTGTTCCGATTTATCCTACCATCTCCGCTTCAGAATATGAATATGTATTGAACCATTCAGAAAGCAGAATGTGTTTTATTTCTGATGCTGAAATTTTTGAAAAACTAAAAACCATCCAAGCAAATACTTCCCTTGAGGGTGTTTATGCTTTTGAAGAGGTGAAGGATTGCGCTTCTTGGAATATGTTATTTGAAGACGACGACACTAGTCTTCAAACTGCAGTTGAAGCGGCTAAAAAAACCGTAGAACCGTCTGATCTAGCCACCATCATCTATACTTCAGGAACAACAGGACGTCCCAAAGGAGTTATGCTTAGCCATGATAATGTTGTTTCGAATGTTTTGGCTGCCGCGCAAAAACTACCACTTACAAGAGAAAAAAATATCGCATTAAGCTTCTTGCCTGTTTGCCATATTTTCGAACGCGTTATACTCTACATCTACTATTCTAAAGGAATTGAAATCCATTTTGCAGAATCGCTTGAGAAAATTTCTGACAATCTAAACGAAGTGCACCCCTATGTAATGACTGCTGTTCCGCGTTTACTGGAAAAAGTGTACGACAAAATCTATTCACGTGGAGCAGATTTAGACGGCATCAAGAAAAAGCTGTTTTACTGGGCCGTTGACCTTGGATTAAAATATGAACCTTATGGGAAAAATGGATTCCTATACGAATTCAAATTGGGCATTGCACGCAAACTGATTTTCTCAAAATGGAAAGCAGCTTTGGGAGGAAACCTAGAATTAATTTGTTCTGGAAGCGCAGCCTTGCAACCTCGCTTGGCTCGTGTGTTTTCTGCCGCAGGAATGACCGTTACTGAAGGATATGGTTTGACAGAAACCTCACCAGTAATCTCTGTTGGTGAAGAAGCCAATGGTGGACTTAAGTTTGGTTCTGTTGGACGCGTTATTGACGGAGTAGAGGTGAAAATAGCTGAAGACGGAGAAATCCTTTGTAAAGGACCAAATGTAATGCAGGGCTATTACAAAGATCCTGAAAAGACTGCCGAAGTAATTAAAGACGGTTATTTTCATACGGGTGACATTGGTGTACTCGATGCAGACGGTCAGTTAAAAATCACCGACCGTAAAAAGCAACTCTTTAAAACATCAGGAGGTAAGTATATTGCACCACAATTACTGGAAAATCAAATGAAGCAATCACTATTCATTGAACAAATCATGGTCATTGGTGAAGGGCAAAAAATGCCAGCTGCACTCATTCAACCTGCTTTCGAATACATTGAAACTTGGGCAAAAGACAATACCATTGACACTGGCAGCTCTATGGAGAGTATTTGTAAGAACCAAAACTTGATCGATGCTATCCAAGCAGACATCACCCATCACAACCAACATTTCGGAAAGTGGGAACAAATCAAAAAGTTTGAGCTTATTCCAGAAGTTTGGAGCATTGATGGAGGTCACTTAACCCCTACGATGAAGGTAAAACGAAAAGTGGTACAAGAAAAGTATCAAGCCCTCTGCGATAAAATTTACGCTTAAACACTGTCCAATATCCCCTCTGTTCGAGGGGATTTTTTTATTTCATTACTATGCAAGCATAATTATGCATGAATAATTATGCTTGCATACTATTTTTAATTATATTTGAATTCAATAAAAAAGCATGAAAGCAAAAACCATTGAATATGCACTGCGCTCTACCTGGCAACTCATTACAAATATGTACAATGAAGAGGCCACCAAATATGACGCAACAATGACTATGGCGTTTACTTTACTTTGCATAGATGCGGAAGGAACTCCCTCCACCAATTTGGGGCCGAAAATGGGAATGGAAAGTACCAGTTTATCTCGTTTACTTAACACCATGGAAGAAAAAGGTTACATCGTTCGAAAGCCTAATCCAGAAGATGGAAGAGGTGTTTTAATTTTTTTAACCGAAAAAGGAAGAGAAAAAAGAGCCTTATCCAAGAAAACGGTCCTCGATTTTAACAATGGCCTTTTAGAAAATATTGAAGCAGAAAAAATGGAACACTTTTACGAAGTAATTGAAGCCATTAAAGTACAGGTAGAAAAGAAACAATTGATAAAAATTTAACGGTAAAATAATTACAATGGAAGCAACAGAGAAAAAAGGAACAATAAAAGGCGCAGCCTTTGTAGTACAAGAAACTACAGCTCAAAACATCTTTACTCCAGAAGATTTTAGTGAAGAGCAAATCATGATGAAAGAGTCCGTGCAAGAATTTGTAAGCCGTGAAATCATCCCACATAGAGAGCGCTTTGAAAGCAAAGACTATGCTTTTAATCATGAAGTGATGCAAAAGGCAGGAGAGCTCGGTTTTCTGGGTGTTGCTGTACCCGAAGCCTACAATGGCCTAGGAATGCCTTTTACCTCAACCATGTTGGTGTGCGATTACATCTCCGGTGCTAATGGTTCATTCTCTACTGCCTTTGGTGCGCACACAGGAATAGGGACTATGCCCATCACTCTATATGGAAATGAAGAGCAAAAGCAAAAGTATGTAAGCAAATTAGCCACTGGTGAATGGTTTGGCGCCTACTGTTTGACAGAGCCAGGAGCAGGATCTGATGCCAACTCTGGAAAAACAAAAGCTGTACTTTCTGAAGATGGAAGTCACTATAAGATTACTGGTCAAAAAATGTGGATTTCAAATGCAGGTTTTGCAGACGTATTCATTGTATTTGCCCGAATTGAAGATGACAAAAACATCACGGGTTTCATTGTAGAAGTTGATCTCGAAAATGGAATTACCCTCGGTGATGAAGAAAACAAACTAGGTATCAAAGCCTCCTCTACACGACAAGTGTTCTTTAACGACACCAAAGTACCAGTAGAAAACATGCTTGCAGGTCGTGGAGAAGGATTTAAAATTGCGATGAATGCATTGAATGTTGGACGCATTAAACTAGCAGCAGCTTGTTTAGAAGGACAACGTCATGTGACCTCATTGGCGGTACAATATGCTAACGAGCGCATTCAATTCAAGACACCCATTGCAAAATTTGGCGCTATTCAAAGCAAATTGGCCACAATGGCTACCAATTGTTTTGCCACAGAATCTGCTTCCTATCGTGCTGCCTTTGACATAGAACAACGCATCGATGCATTATTAGCAGAGGGCATGCCACACCAAGAAGCTGAATTAAAGGGTGTAGAAGAATTTGCTGTTGAATGTTCCATCCTAAAAGTGGCTGGTTCGGAAAACGCACAAGATTGTACTGATCAAGGTTTACAAATTTTTGGTGGAATGGGATTCTCTGCTGATGCTCCAATGGAAATGGCATGGCGTGACTCACGCATCGCACGAATTTATGAAGGGACAAACGAAATCAACCGTATGTTATGTGTTGGAATGACGCTGAAAAAAGCTTTGAAAGGAGAAATTGACTTGATGACTCCGGCAACCGCTATCGGCCAAGAACTGATGTCGGGAAGTATTCCTAAGATAACTACTTCGGACCGTTTGTTTGGACAGGAAAAACAATTGATCGCTAACATGAAAAAAGTCTTCATGATGATTGTTGGTTCTGCTGTACAAAAATTTGGTCCAAACTTAGATGCTGAACAACAAATCTTGTTGGCCGTCTCCGACATTTTGATTGAAACTTACATTGCAGAATCCACCCTGTTACGTGTAGAAAAAAATGCAGAACGTTTCGGTGTTGCCACACAAGAAAAGCAGATTGAAATGACTCAACTCTACATTTTCCAGGCCATTGAGCGAATCAATGCTAAAGGAAAAGAAGCCATCGTATCTTTTGCTGAAGGTGGACAACAGGCCGGCATGATTGCAGGCTTAAAACAATACACTAAATACGCCGAATACCCGAATGTATCTGAATTGCGCAAAAGCATTGCAGCAACGGTAATCGATGAAAATAAATATCCATTTTAATACGTTAATTAGGAAGTTTTGTTCGAAACTCCTGAAGAGCTTTTCTTCAGGAGTTTTTTTTTATCTTCACAATCTAAACAAACTAGATATGAAGAATTTTTCAAGCGTTCTCACCCTCCTATCCCTATTGTGTTTTCAAGCATATGGACAGCAAGCACAAGACTTCTACACGATCATAGACAAGGTTGCCGATGAACGAATTGAAAAGGACATTCGCATCTTAGCAAATTTTGGCACGCGACACACATTAAGTGACACCCTATCTGAACGAAGAGGAATAGGGGCAGCTCGTCGATGGATTTTCAATGAATTTCAGTCCATTGCAAAAGCGTGCAATGGCTGTATTGAAGTCTCATATCAAAAAAACTATCAGGAAGTCGATGGTCGTCGTATCGTAAAACCCGTATGGATCAATAATGTAATTGCCATCCAAAAAGGAACTAAATACCCCAATCGATACATCATCATGAGTGGAGACATTGATTCTCGTATTTCGGATCCAACGAATTATATTGATGATTCTCCAGGGGCCAATGACAACGCTAGCGGAATGGCAGGAACAATTGAGGCCGCTCGCGTATTGTCGGGCTATCAATTTGAAAACAGCATCATTTATGCAGGTCTTGCAGGAGAAGAACAAGGCTTGTTTGGTGGAGCTGGTTTAGCCAAATACGCTCAAGATCAGGGCTGGGAAATCATAGGCATTCTAAACAATGACATGATTGGAAACATCAAAGGTGTTGATGGGGTTATTGATAATCGAAGCTTTCGTATATTTTCAGAACCTACACCAGCAAACGAATCAGAACGTGCACGCAAAAGCCGCCGTTTCTATGGTGGGGAAGTAGACGGAATTTCTCGTCAATTGGCACGTTATGTTCTCAAAACAGTACAAACCTACATGCCAGAAATGAACCCCATGATGATTTATCGACTGGATCGTTTTGGAAGAGGCGGCCACCACAGGCCCTTTAATGACCTTGGTTTTGCCGGAATCCGCATCATGGAAGCTCATGAAAACTACACCCAACAACATCAAGATATTCGCGAAGAAGAGGGTATCGCTTATGGCGATGTTATTGATGCGGTAGACTTTGCCTATGCTAGGAAACTGACCGCCGTAAATGCCATTAACTTGGCTGCGCTGGCTTGGGCACCTCCGGCAGTTGAGGAACTGGCCATTGGGGGAATTGTAGAGGCATCAGCTAAATTCAAATGGAAGAAAGCCGAAGGTGATAACATTGCTGGGTATAAAATATATTGGCGAGACACCACCTCTCCTACTTGGGATCATAGTCGGTTTGTAGGCGATGTTTCGGAAGCTACTTTAGAAGGTATTGTAATTGACAACTTCTTCTTTGGACTATCTACTGTGGGAAAAAACGGTCAGGAAAGTCCTGCCGTTTTCCCAAATAAGATCTTCCGTAACTAGTAATTATCCGTCTGCAAGCGTTTGAAGAGTCCTCTATTATTTCGTCGAAAAGGGTAAAGTCAAAGGTAAGTAGAGTTCTAAAACTAAACAGCTCGATACTACTGAAACGCTAAAAATATAATTTATTGGATAAAGAGGGACCTAATAATAATTATCGGTCTGTAAACGATTGTATTGACCTCTTCTGTTTCGTCTGTAAATACTGAAATCGAAGGTGACAAACAACTCAAAAATACTAGGAGAAAAAACCGCCCCTGGAGATTGGAAAGGGAAATTATACAGGACCCCAAAATCAAAGTTTTCAACGGCCAAGCCAATGGATACCCCAACATTATTTAGGGCAAATGTATTCAATGATGATGCCTGCTGACTGAGTCCCAAAGAGAATTCACCTAACTGAAAATCTTGAGATAAATAAATCAATACAGAATCGCCAAATTTGGTAAACGAACCATAAGCGAACAAATAAGAATAGCGGGGTAAATAACGTCTTTCGTAGGGGTTTAAATCAAATTCATAGGCACCTTGAACAGATATTTGAATGGGTTTTTCAAAGGGTACTTCTTTATTGTACGATGTATTGGGTCGATTCAGGTGCTTTAAAGTAAGTCCCGCCATAAATTTATCTGAGTGCAACATAAAGGAAGCTCCAAGATCCATATAATTAACATTACTTATGATAGGAGCCAATGGATCAATTGATTCAGAATTGATAAAACCAGTGGCAGTATCCAGTTGGTCTTCAAACACTAAATTCTCTGGGTTAACCGAAGAACTTCCAAAACCAATCGTAACGGCAGGTAAGAAATATAAGTCGTTATCGAATTGTAATTTATACACATAGGACAAATTGGCCAAGTTAATGGTTAGTCCTGTATTTTGAATTTTAAATGAATTAACATCTACCCCTAAACTGAAATCTAAACTTGAAAAGGATAATGCACCGAATACATATTTGTTATCCATTTTATCAAACTCATTCAACTTCATTTGATTGTAAAGAACCCCCGTTCTATTCAGGCTATTAAAACCAAAATAACTTGGATTGGTTTTCTGCATGAACTTAGAATGATTGACTATATATTCTTCTTGTGCATGTAAAAAGCTCCCCACTAATAGCAAGAATACGGTTACTAACTGATATGTCCTTTTTTTATTTTGCATTAGTTAATGACAATAAAGGTTCCACTTTTCTCAACTTCCGTTTCACCATCCAACAATACTCCGAAAGCAGTATAAATAAAGTAGGGTGAATAAGGAGCTAAACTTCCATCCCATCCAGTAATGGATATTCCTTGAATGTTATTTAAGTCTGCTTCCTCCGCATATTCGTTGTAGACTACGTTACCGCGGTAATCGTATACGGTAAACGTCATGTTACTAAATCCACTGAACAATGGTCGGAAATTATCGTTGACTAAATCATTGTTTGGTGTAAATACATTTGGCACCATGATATTATATCCTTTTCCAACTGAAATTGGAAGTGTAATTTCTTCTGAACAACCAATGTCGTTATACAATCGAAGCGTAGTGAAGTAGGTTCCAGAAACTCCATAAGCGTGGCGTACTGGAATAATACTATCGTAAAGCGTAGGTACAATTTGTGGTGTAGAATTATCTCCAAATATCCATTCAGAACTAACATAAGGATCAGTAGAGGTGTTTTCAAAGGTTATTTCTTCTCTTGCAAGTATAATACTTGAAGCTGCAAAGTTCGGTGAAGTATACCTAAAGTTTGGTTCTCCTATTCCACGACTGATTGGTGTAGTAATCCAACAGCCTTCATCATTGACAATTCTGAAGTCAGCAGTTTCTATGGCATTAACAATAGCTATAGACCATGAACGATCGTTTAGGCGAACAACATCAGAAGCAGGAATCAATATATCATTGTAATAGAAACTTAAGTTGCCATTATTATTGTCAAAAATTTCAACAATTAATCGCCCTTGCTCTCCTGTACACAAATCTTCATCGACAAATGGTCCTTCCATTATATAAAGTTCACGGTTCGGTGATACTTGTATAATTTCCTCATAGATGGTGTATTGATTGGGCGAAGGACAGGTATTGATGGTAGATGTGATCAACATTTTATAATTCCCCGGTAATAAGTTTTGTAGGGAAGTACTGTTTTGATACTGTGTTAGCTCACGATATCCGTTACCATTTACAAGTTCACGAGGATCCTCAGCAAACCATTTAATGGTATAAGGCAATTGTCCTCCTATGACCTGTACTCCAATTTTTCCGTTGAATCCTCCACTAGAACATTCTGGTGGCAATGATTTGAAGAGTACTCCTAACTGATCTGGATCGGAAAGAGTTCCTTCTGTACTAAATGGTGTAACAACATCTTGTACCTCAATGGTAACTGGGTTGGGTTCGTTGGTATCACAAGAACAATAGGAATGTCCATTCTGATCTAAAATACGCAAACAGTAGCTACCTGGCAATGCTCTATCGATCACTTCACCATAGAATACCTGAGACGCTTGAGTTGGGTCATTTGGTGTAAACGTCCACTCAAACTGATAAGTAGGTATATCATCAACGATGAATGGACTTCCTCCAGTCGCCGAAGCACGAATTCCACCGACTACAATTCCCTCACATAAATCAGTCACAAACACCGTCTGACCATTGTATTGGATAGGTAAATATTCTCGAACAGTAAAGAAGAATATTTCTGTACAAGGTGTTAATCCAGTTCCATCAACATTTTCTTCCACGGTAAGGGCATATCTACCAGAAGGTAAATTTCTAAAGCGATACGTATATCCAGAACGCTCTAAGGATAAATATCTTCCGTTATTGGTTACGATTCGACCGCCAAAAATAGACGGATTATTCAATGGTACTGATGCTCCATCAGGTCCAATTAATGACATGTATAGACCAGTATTCCCAGTTTGAGTAGCGTTACCAGATCGATTAACGTTAAGGTTCACGTTAAAGAATACATCGTTGGTATAAGCATCTCTTGATG
>JAKMEK010000069.1 GCA_022425945.1 Flavobacteriaceae bacterium | reverse complement strand
GGATGAAAGAACAAGGTTTCTTTGATTCGGATCATGCTGAAGATCCAAAAAAAGTAGAATATATTCAATAAAAGAATTCACGAAGAAAGCAAATGTAGATGAAAGACATATTTGAACGTATATTAGAAAACAAAGGGCCTTTAGGAAAATGGGCTTCTGTTGCAGAAGGTTATTTTGTTTTTCCAAAATTGGAAGGACCCATTTCTAACCGAATGAAATTTAATGGGAAAGAGGTCATTACTTGGAGTGTCAACGATTATTTAGGGCTAGCAAATCAACCCGAAATTAGAAAAGTAGATGCAGATGCTGCAGCCAAATATGGTTCTGCACACCCTATGGGAGCAAGAATGATGTCTGGTCACACAGATTTGCACGAGCAATTGGAACGAGAGTTGGCTGAATTTGTTGAAAAAGAAGCTGCCTATGTCCTAAATTTCGGTTACCAAGGAATTCTCTCTACCATCGATACATTGGTTGCTAAAAATGACGTGATCGTTTATGATGTTGATGCGCATGCCTGTATCATTGATGGGGTACGTCTACATCCTGGAAAACGTTTTACTTACCAACACAACGATATTGAAAGCCTTGAAAAGAACCTCGAGAGAGCGACGAAGATGGCAGAACAAACGGGTGGGGGTATACTGGTCATCTCTGAAGGTGTCTTCGGGATGCGAGGAGAACAAGGTCGTTTAAAAGAGATAGTAGCCTTAAAAGAAAAATTCAGCTTCCGTTTTCTAGTAGACGATGCCCATGGCTTTGGTACACTGGGAGAGAGAGGAGCAGGAGCAGGAGAGGAGCAAGGCATTCAAGATGAGATTGATGTGTATTTTGCCACTTTCGCAAAGTCGATGGCTTCAACTGGTGCATTTATTGCGGCAGACAAAGAAATCATCGATTATTTGAAATACAATATGCGTTCGCAGATGTTTGCCAAGTCGCTGCAGTCTGTTTTAGTGGAAGGGGCCCTTAAACGTCTCGACATGCTGAGAACACGTCCAGAATTTAAAGCAAAATTGTGGGAAAATGTAAATGCCTTACAAGATGGACTCAAGGAACGTGGGTTTGACATTGGAACCACCCAAAGTTGTGTCACGCCAGTGTATCTAAAAGGGAGCATACCCGAAGCCATGGTTTTGGTGAAAGATTTGCGTGAGAATCACGGAATTTTCTGTTCAATTGTCGTTTATCCAGTTATTCCAAAAGGCTTAATTTTACTTCGTTTAATCCCTACAGCAACCCATACTCTGGAAGACGTATCCATTACGCTAGATGCTTTTTCTTCCATTCGCGAAAAATTGGAAAAAGGAATCTATAAGCGGATGTCAGCTGCGATAACGGTTTCTTAAACTGTATCAATTATAAACTACAAAAAAAGGCGCCTCAATAAGCGCCTTTTTTCATTAAGAAAAACAGTTAATTAATCATTCAACATCACTGGCATTACTAGCATAGTGACCTGTTCTCCTTCTTCAACGCCGTCGAGGGGAGTAATGATCCCCGCTCTATTGGGCATGGACATGGCCAAGGAGATTTCCTCCGCCCCAAGGTTGTTGAGCATTTCGATTAAAAAGCGCGAGTTAAACCCAATTTGAAGATCATCTCCAGCGTAGCTGCAACTTAAACGTTCTTCAGCCTTGTTGCTAAAGTCGTAATCTTCAGCAGAGATGTTCAGTTCAGCACCAGCAATTTTTAAACGTATTTGGTGGGTGGTCTTGTTAGAGAAAATACTTACACGTCGTAAGGAGTTGAGTAATGTTTCTCGGTGAATGGTCAATACGTTGGGGTTTTCCTTGGGTATAACCGCTTCGTAGTTAGGGTATTTCCCTTCAATTAATCGACAGCTTAGTGTAGTTGATCCAAAAGAAAACTGTGCATTGGTATCGTTATATTCTACATTGATGTCCTCTTCGCTTCCTTGTAAGATTCCTTTGAGAATTTGCAATGCCTTTTTGGGCATGATAAATTCTGCAGTTCCCGAAGCAGCAACATCAGATCGGGTGTATTTCACAAGTTTATGGGCATCAGTCGCAACAAAAGTTAGACCTTCTGTTGAAAACTGAAAAAAGACTCCGCTCATTACTGGACGAAGATCATCGTTTCCAGAAGCAAAAAGGGTGGTATTGATGGCATTTGCCAAGGTATCTCCCATGATTACGGTTTTGCTCGGATCTTTGATATGAACGGCCTTTGGGAACTCATCACCAGCCAAATAGGCAAGGGTATATTTACCGTTGTTTGCGCTAATTTCGATGGTATTGTTTTCCGCAGTAAATGTGAGGGGTTGCTCTGGAAATGTTTTTAACGTATCCAACAGCAAACGTGCGGGTACAGCAATGTTTCCTGTAGAAGTAGATTCTACCGTAATGCTTGCAGACATGCTTGTTTCTAGGTCAGAAGCTGTGATGGTGAGTCGGTCTTGATTGAGTTCAAACAAGAAGTTATCGAGTATGGGGAGCGTATTTGAGGTGTTGATTACTCCTCCTAATACTTGTAATTGCTTTAATAATTGACTACTTGAGACAATGAATTTCATGGGCTTGGTATTTATTATTTCAAATATATCTGAAAAGGCAGCAATGGAAAAAGAAACTTATCAAAAGTTATTGACGAAAATGCTGTTTTCTTCTAACATATAAGAACACCCCCGAGAGTCCAAGTAGGATCAGAGGAAGAAGAAAAGCAGTATACTGCAAACGCTTACGGTTATCGGCCAACAATGTTTTATCCAAAAAGGCAAGTTGAATGTCTTTTGAACGGAGATTAAGGCGCTCCTCTTCTCCAATGAGGTAATGTACAGTGTTGTGCAAAAAGGCTTTATTGCCGTATAAGTTATTGGTCCATTTGTCATACCCTAATTCCAATGCTTCACCATTATTTAGCTGGTTTTCAGCGAGATTACCATCTGAAAAAATGGCCATTTTTGCTGGTTTCGATTCTTTATCACTTACCCATGAAAATGGCGCAATTCGATTTTCAAAGAGCGAAGGAAAGACTCCCTCCAGCAATACTGCTGTTAGCATTCCATTTTCATCGAACATGGAAGGTTTCAAAGGTTGAGTTGCTTCTTTTAATGCTATCAGGAAGGGTGGATTCTTGCGTTTGGACCTGTCGGAACTTGTTAGTAGTGCTGTTTTTTTAAGGGTTCCTTTAAGCGTATCGATTGAACTGGTGAATCGATGTTGAACGTTGCCAATTGCACTTCCAATTGGGTGAGCGCTTGTAGGCTTAATTAGTGGGTGATAAACCCAGGGGTAGGGTTTGTATTCGGAGGAAGCGTTTTCTCCCTGTGCAAGGACGATAGGGGCACTGTAAAGGTCTGTAATGAGGTTTTTGTTGAGCCGTACACCATATTTGAAAAATAGTTCATCCAATTCGTTATTTACTGGATACACCACTGCATCGCCTTGAAGGACAAACAAACTGTCTTGGGCAACAGCAACAGGATTAATCAGAAAGAGACTGTTTCCACCTTGTTGTGTGTACTGATCGAATATGTACTTTTCTTCGATTGAAAAAACCTCTTTTGGATTAGAGACTATCACCAAATCAAATCGGTTTAAATTTTCCAAGGTTTTTTCGGGTGCGGCCGGGAAGGCTTTTAGATTAAAGGGAGCTAGGTTGTAATAGGGTTGTAGGCCTTGCAAAAAGCTGAGCAGTTTTGCATCGTCAGAAGTAGCATGAGACTTTATAACTGCAATTCTCTTTTTCTTTTGAAGAAAGAGTTTATGTATGCCGTCAAGAATATTGTATTCTAGTTGTTGGATGGATTGTTCCATGCGTATTTCTGCAGTATCGCCAAGGTTTTTTTGCAGTAAGCAAACCCGAGAGGATTTATTTTCCATCGTTAAAATCAACCATGGTACTACAACAGTTTGTGCAGTGGACTGGTTTTCTTGATCGATCTCGATTTCAGGATTCAATCCATAGCGATACAGGTCTTCAATAATTTTTTCTGGAGGGGTTTCTTCAGCAAATGGATCGACAAAGTCGTATTGTATGAACGCATTAATGTGTTTGAGCTGATCTAGAACCACAGTTAGTTCTGTACGTAAACGTTGGTAATTTTGTGGTAAATCTCCACCCAGAAGAATCTCGATTGTCAACGGTTGGTTTAACTGTCCAACAATTTTGAGTGTATTCTCTGCAAGGGTGTAGCGCTTGTCCTTGGTTAAATCCCATTGTTTGTCAACGGCAGAGATTCCTTTCATCAAAAGGGCTATGGATAGGACGCATAGTATGAGTGCATTGCGCGGGTTGAGCTTTTTCATCGACTTCGTTTTTCAAGATTAAGGTAGGACCAGTAGAGAAAAAACAGGGTCTGAAGTGCAAAATAGAGCATGTTTGAAAGGCGTAAAACACCTTTGTTCAATTCGGCATAATGGTATTGTAATGAAATGCTTTTTACAAGCGCATAGCTGGAGTAATCACTGAAAAGTAAGGCCAATTGTTGCCAGCCGTAAAAATGAAAAACACTGACAAACACTGCAATTAGAAAAGCTGAAAATGGACTATCTACAAGGGTAGATGCCCAAAGACTAATTGCGGTTAATGTAGTGGCTAGCAAGAATAGGCCCAAAAGCGAGCCTGTGTAAACGCCATAGTCAATACTTTGATCGGGTAGCAATACATCTTTTATCAGGTATAGATAGAGAAGACTTACACTGAGACCAATCGATAAGGTAAGGAGGATGGCCAAAAACTTTCCTAAGATTAATTCCGTTTTTGCCAAAGGTTTGGTGAAGAGTAGTTCTAAGGTGCCGAGTTTTATTTCTTCTGAAAACGACTTCATTCCGAGGGCTGGAAGGAGGAAAATCAACAGCCAAGGGTTCAATTCAAAGAATAAATTAAGGTCTCCAAAACCAGCAGCTAAAATATTCCAAGCTGAGGGCAAAATCCAGAGTAAAAGCCCATTGAACAACAAAAAGCTGCCCAAGAGGGAATAGCCCAAAGGGGAGTTGAATAAACTGGCTAATTCGCGTTTAAAAATCGTCCACATATTAATTGAATTCAATGGTTATGGTCGTTCTAAAATCTAAGCCGAAGAGACTTTTTGCACTTCCAACTTTTGAAGGATTGCTTTTGTAGATACACAACTCTAAGTGTCCTGCAGCATTCCATAAAGCGATTTTTTTCCCTTCTTCTTCTCGTTTTTCTCTGGGGACATTGAAGTTAATTGCTTCGGTATACGAATTATAGATGGTATTAAATTTAACCGTTCGCGCATAGATCGTAAATGCGCGTGTTTTTTGTAGCTCTAAAAACTCTTTTTTACGGATGTTTGTGACTACATTCCCAAAATTATCGATGTAGATGACACTTCCAATTACTTGGGTTTTGGTGTCATTAATGACTGGCCGAATTCCAACAACTTCCTTGAGATTGGTGAGGGGTTTTGCTACAACATCCATCGTTCCATTTCGCGATAAATGTGCGGCAACCTTGACAAATACATCCAATACTGGAAAGGAAGAGACAATGGTATTGTGAATATTTATTTCTCCAATACGTTCATATTTTCTATCCTCAAGAATCAGTGCAAAAATACCGTTGTTGGCACCGATGAAAAAATGCCCATCATAGCGCATGACAACATGTTCGTTTTCTGGAGTAAGTTCTGAGTCAACCCCAACAATGTGTATACTTCCCTTGGGGAAATTTGCGTAGGCATTTTTGAGAATGTAAGCCGCCTCTGTGTGGTTGAATGGACTGATTTCGTGGGAAATATCAATGACCTTAGCTGAGGGTGCTTCTTGCAAAAGCGCTGCTTTGATTACAGATACAAAATAATCTTTATGTCCAAAATCGGTCGTCAAGGTAATTATCGACATAAAGTTGTTTTTATTTGAGATTAGATTGAAACGAAAAACGTAAATTTGATTACAAACTTACGAAACTGAACGTATAATCTTTAATCAAAACGATATTGAACGAAATTCAAATTGAACTCAATGAAGTTAATCCCCAAGCTTTTTTTGGGGAGCAGAACAAAACGATTGAGCAGTTGCGCAGCTATTTCCCTAAGCTTAAGATCATTGCACGTGGAAATAAAATCAAAGCGTTAGGAGAAGAAGATATATTAGAAGTGTTTGAACAGCGTGTAGATATGTTGGTAGCGCACTTTGGGAAATTTAATTCCCTTGATACGACGACCATCGAACTAATTTTGTGTTCCGACGGTTCTCAAGATTATGAGCCCACCAATGATAAAGAATCCTTTATTCTTCATGGAATAGGAGGTAGAGTCATTAAGGCGAAAACCTTTAATCAACAGCGTCTGGTTGAATTGAGTAAGAAAAATGATATGGTATTTGCCATTGGTCCAGCTGGAACAGGTAAAACCTATACCAGTGTTGCTTTGGCAGTGAAGGCGCTGAAAGAGAAACAAGTAAAGCGTATCATACTAACACGACCCGCTGTAGAGGCAGGAGAGAATCTAGGTTTTTTACCGGGAGACATGAAAGATAAACTCGATCCCTATATGCAACCATTGTACGATGCACTAAGAGACATGATTCCCTCCGAGCGTTTGGCATCTTATATTGAGAAAGGAACCATTCAAATAGCCCCTCTAGCTTTTATGCGTGGAAGAACTTTGGACAATGCCTTTGTCATTTTAGATGAGGCACAAAACACCACGCATGCACAAATGAAAATGTTTTTGACCCGTATGGGTCCACACGCTAAGTTTATTATCACTGGAGATCCGGGTCAGATTGACTTGCCGCGAAGAGTCACCTCTGGTTTAAAAGAAGCTTTGCTCGTGCTAAAAGAAACCAAAGGAATTGGCATGCTATTTTTAGATGATAAGGATGTTATACGACATCGATTAGTGAAAAAAGTTATTAACGCATATAAAACGATAGAACACCAAAATTAATGAACACGCTATTATCAACTGGCTTCACTCTCCCCGGACAGTTAGCCAAGTATACTGGGAAGGTAAGAGAAGTTATCACGCTTGAGAACAACGCATTGGTCATGATTGCTACCGACCGATTATCTGCTTTTGATGTCGTGATGCCCAAAGGAATTCCTTACAAAGGACAAATATTGAATCAAATTGCCACACAAATGTTGGCAGCAACCAGTGATATCGTTCCCAATTGGCTCGAAGCCACACCCGATCCGTCAGTATCTATTGGCCAACGTTGTGAGCCATTCAAAGTTGAAATGGTTATTCGTGGCTATATGTCAGGACATGCTGCCCGCGAATACAAAGCAGGTAAGCGTATTCTTTGCGGTGTGTCTATGCCCGAAGGAATGATCGAAAATGACGCTTTTCCTTCACCCATAATCACCCCAGCGACCAAAGCAGAAGAAGGGCATGATGAAGATATTTCAAGGGAAGAAATCATTCGTCAGGGCATTGTTTCTGAGGAAGATTACGTTCAATTGGAAGCCTACACCCGCGCATTATTTCAGCGGGGTTCTGAGCTAGCCGCAGAAAAAGGTTTGATACTGGTTGATACCAAATACGAATTTGGGAAAACAGAGGAGGGTACCATCCTTTTGATCGATGAAATTCATACTCCAGATTCCTCACGTTATTTTTATGCTGAGGGATATGAGGCTCGTCAGACCGCCCAAGCGCCTCAGAAACAACTTTCAAAAGAATTTGTGCGTCAATGGCTTATCGAAAATGGATTTCAAGGTTTGGAAGGACAACAAATCCCCGAAATGTCTGATGACTACATTGAGGAGGTTTCCAATCGATACATTGAACTCTATGAGAACATTACCGGTAAAACATTTGTCAAAGCAGATGTTTCACAAATTGAATCTCGAATTGAAAATAACATTCTCGCTTACCTAGGTCACATTTAGTTAAGCAATCCTATTGTTATATCCAAGAATAGTTTTCAACGAACATTGTTAATTTTTTTTAGGAATCTATGGGAGTGCTTAAAACAATGAACCTTTATATTAGCGTCTAATTCACTATGTCCGATAAAGTACAATATACCGAAGACAATATACGATCCCTCGATTGGAAGGAGCACATTCGTATGCGCCCCGGTATGTATATTGGTAAATTAGGTGACGGATCTTCGCCTGACGACGGTATATACATCCTCATTAAAGAGGTGCTCGATAACTGTATCGATGAATTCGTTATGGGAGCCGGTAAAACAATTGAAATTAAAATCGTTGATTCACAGGTCATCATCCGTGATTATGGACGTGGAATCCCTCTGGGGAAGGTTGTTGATGTTGTCTCCAAAATGAATACTGGTGGGAAATACGACTCCCGTGCATTCAAAAAATCTGTTGGATTAAATGGTGTTGGTACCAAGGCAGTAAATGCCCTTTCTTCTTCTTTTGTGGTTGAATCTGTTCGTGATGAGCAGGCCAAGATGGCCTCTTTTTCTTCAGGTGCATTGATTGAAGAAGGCGAGATAAATCCATCCAAAGCGAGACGCGGAACTAAAGTCAGCTTTACACCAGACCAAACGATATTCAAAAACTATAAGTTTAGAGCCGAGTACATCGTAAAGATGATTAAAAACTATGTGTACCTAAATCCAGGGTTGACCATAGATTTTAACGGTGAAAAATATTTTTCCGAAAATGGCTTAAAGGACTTGCTTGAAGATATAGTCAACGAGAGTGACTTATTGTATCCGATTGTTCACCTGCGTGGAGAGGACATAGAAGTTGCCCTAACACACAGCAAAACACAGTATAGCGAGGAGTATCACTCCTTTGTAAATGGTCAAAACACTACCCAAGGAGGTACCCATCAGGCAGCATTTAGAGAAGCCTTGGTGAAAACCATCCGCGAATTTTTTGGTAAAAATTATGACGCATCAGATGTACGTAAATCTGTCATAGCGGCCATAAGCATAAAGGTAATGGAACCCGTTTTTGAATCGCAAACCAAAACAAAACTTGGTTCTACCGAAATGGGCGACGGAATGCCAACCGTTCGTTCTTATATAAACGATTTTTTAGGGACGCAGTTAGATAATTTTCTGCATAAAAATCCAGCTGTTGCTGAGAGTATCCAGCGAAAAATTATGCAAGCTGAAAAGGAGCGTAAAGAACTCTCTGGTATTCGGAAACTAGCACGCGATCGCGCAAAGAAAGCGAACCTGCACAACAAAAAGTTACGCGATTGTAGGGTTCATTTAGGGGATTTGAAAAAAGATCGAAGGTTAGAATCAACCATGTTTATCACTGAGGGAGATTCGGCAAGTGGATCAATCACAAAATCACGGGATGTAAATACTCAAGCGGTGTTTAGTCTAAGAGGGAAGCCATTGAACACCTATGGAATGACCAAAAAAATCGTCTATGAGAACGAAGAATTTAACCTATTGCAAGCTGCACTGAACATAGAGGATGGTCTGGAAGATTTGCGGTACAACAATATTGTCATTGCAACGGATGCCGATGTTGATGGTATGCACATTCGTTTGCTGCTCATTACATTTTTCCTGCAGTTTTTCCCTGAATTAATCAAAGAAGGACATTTGTATATTCTACAAACACCTTTGTTTAGGGTACGTGATAAAAAGGAAACCATCTATTGTTATTCGGAAGCTGAACGCGTAACTGCAATAGATAAATTAAGAGGAAAGCCCGAAATAACCCGATTTAAGGGACTTGGAGAGATTTCTCCAGATGAGTTTAAATTTTTCATCGGTGAAGATATTCGTTTGGACCCTGTTATGCTCGATAAAGGGACAACCATCGAGCAACTGTTGGAGTTTTATATGGGAAAAAATACGCCTACACGGCAAGAGTTCATCATTAACAATCTAAAAGTAGAATTAGATTTAGCCGAATTGGACACATAATATGGAAGAAAAAGAATTCTACGAAGAAGCAGCCTCTATGGGTCAAGATTCCTTAGTCAAAGTGACGGGAATGTATAAAGACTGGTTTTTGGACTATGCTTCCTATGTGATTCTTGAGCGTGCTGTTCCTGCAATTGCAGATGGGCTAAAACCGGTGCAGCGACGCATTCTGCATTCCATGAAAGATTTAGATGATGGGCGCTATAACAAAGTGGCAAACATTGTCGGACACACCATGCAGTACCATCCCCATGGAGATGCGAGTATCGCTGATGCCATGGTGCAAATTGGGCAAAAAGATTTGCTCATCGACATGCAGGGAAACTGGGGGAATATCCTCACAGGTGATCGTGCAGCCGCTTCAAGGTATATTGAGGCGCGCCTATCTAAGTTTGCCTTAGAAGTTGTTTTTAGCCCCAAAGTAACCGATTGGCAATTGTCTTATGATGGAAGAAAAAACGAACCGGTTCATTTGCCTGTCAAGTTTCCATTGCTCTTGGCTCAAGGTGCTGAAGGAATTGCCGTTGGACTCTCAACAAAAATACTTCCGCACAACTTTAATGAATTGTTGCAAGCAAGTGTTGCCTACTTAAAAGGAAAGAAATTCACACTATATCCTGATTTTCAAACAGGAGGAGTGATTGATGTTCAAAATTATAGTGATGGGGTTCGCGGTGGAAAAGTCCGGGTACGTGCAAAAATCAATGTACGCGACAAGAACACCCTAGTCATCAATGAAATTCCTTTCAGCACCACAACATCATCCTTGATTGACTCTATTCTAAAAGCTAATGACAAAGGGAAGATTAAGATCAAAAAAATTGAAGACAATACAGCCGCTGAAGTTGAAATTTTGGTTCATTTGCCTGCGGGAATTTCTCCAGACAAAACCATCGATGCCCTGTTTGCTTTCACCAGCTGTGAGTCCTCTATTTCTCCTCTAGGCTGTGTCATTATTGATCAAAAACCACAATTTATTGGTGTTTCAGAAATGCTGAAAATATCAACTGACACCACGGTTAGTACGCTAAAAAAGGAGTTAGAACACAAGTTACAAGAGCTTGAAAATCAATGGCATTACGCCTCACTAGAGCGAATTTTTATTGAAAACAAAGTATATCGTTTAATCGAAGAAGAAGAAACTTGGGAGGGCGTTCTTAAGGCCATAGATGATGGGATTAAGCCGCATATTGCTCATTTAAAACGTCCAGTAGTTGAGGAAGATCTTGTGCGTTTAACGGAAATTAGAATCAAGCGAATTTCTAAGTTTGATATTGATAAAGCCCAGCTTCGTATAGATGCATTGGAAGGTGAAATTGCTGAAGTAAAGCATCATTTGGATAACCTGATTGATTTTGCAATCGACTATTTCAATGGGTTAAAGAAAGAATACGGTAAAGGAAAAGAACGAAAATCAGAAATCAGAACCTTCGACGATGTAGATGCCAAAAAGGTAGTTGTTCGTAACCTTAAGTTATATGTTAACCGTGAGGAAGGTTTTGTAGGAACCTCCTTGAAAAGAGACGAGTATGTATGTGATTGCGCCGATATCGATGATCTGATTGTTTTTACTCGTTCGGGAAAAATGCAAGTGGTTAAGGTTGACAGTAAAGTCTTCGTAGAAAAAGACATTATCCATGTTGCTGTATTCAAGAAGAAAGATGCACGGACGGTCTACAACGTGATCTACAAAGATGGTAAACTTGGAACTTCTTACATAAAGCGCTTTGCTGTTACGGGGGTTACGCGTGACAAATTCTACGACATTACCCAAGGAAAACCAGGTTCACTGCTAATGTACTTTAGTGCCAATCCGAACGGGGAAGCAGAAATTGTATCGATTGTTTTGCGCAATACTGGACAAGCCAAGAAGCTTAAATGGGATTTAGATTTTGCAGACCTTCAAATCAAAGGAAGGGGAGTGAAAGGGAATATCGTCACCAAATACAATGTATTAAAAGTAGAATTGAGAGAAAAGGGAGTGTCAACACTAAAGCCACGTAATATATGGTTTGATGAAACTGTTCTAAAACTTAATTTAGACGGTAGAGGAAAGCTACTTGGTGCCTTTAGAGGAGAAGATAAGCTTCTAATTGTTAGCAATAAAGGGGTTTCGAAAACGGTAACGCCTGAGATGAGCTTACATTTTGATCAGGTTCCCAATATTCTGGAAAGATGGGTGGAGACAAAACCCATTACTGCTATTTATTATGACCCGGAGAAGGAACGATATTTTATCAAGCGTTTTCTTATTGAAAATGAGAATAAAGAAGATAGTTTCATCAAAGAGGATGGAGACCTAGTCTATGTTACGACCGAATGGCGTCCTGTGATTGGAATTCATTTTGTCAAACCCAGAGGAGGCGATGAATTACCGGTCAAAGAAATAAATGTGGAAGAATTTATCTCCATCAAGGGCTACAAAGCGTTGGGTAATCAATTAACCACAACAAAAATCAAAGCGGTAGATTTAATAGAGAGCCTTCCGTATGAAATAGAAGAGCCTACGATAGTGGAGGAGGTTGATGTTAATGATCCAGAAGATGTTTCTGATGGTGAACAGCCACAAACAAAACTTGACTTTTAGGGAGTAATTAACTCATCGCTTAACTTCACAATTTTACCTCGCTGTTTGTTTTTTTGATCCCCAACTAAAGTGTACTCAAAGACATATTCATTGTCATTTGTCGTAAGAATCTTAATGCTAATTGGACGCTTATCCTGATTAGAAACTGGGTTTAACTTAGTTAGTACGCATTCACAAGGATTAATCCAGCGAATAGATGCAGAGTCAATGGTGGAATTGTAATACTCAATTTCTAAGTTTTCCGAACGTAGAAAGGTAGATGTTTGCAATTGTTCTCCTATGATTTGTTGAAATTGAAACGTTCCGCGATGGAAATCTTGGCAGTTACGTTCTACAGAGTAACAGCTAGCGATAAGTGCAGCACAAAAAATAATTCCTATAAATCGACGCATTAACTTTTTTGGTAAAAATACTACCTTTTATGGAAGGTCTCAAAACTTCCATCAGCATAATAGTGGACAATTGTTACCGGGGAACCACTTTTTGCTGGTTGATCGATTTTTACAGTAGGCTCAGGTTTCGTTTTTTCGGAATTGATTGCTTGAATTGGAGTAGGAGCAGAGGGAAAAGCTGCAGCAGTGATTTGCTCCCCTTTCAATAACCAAGAAAAACTAACCTCATCAAATGTCGATTCTACCTTAGCAAGAAAATCTAGACTGGGTTTATTTCGTCCAGATAGGATATGCGAAATACTGGAACGCTGTACCCCAATTCGATCGGCAAATGAAGATGCACTCAGCTCATTTTCGGCCATGATACTTTGTATACGAAGAACAATTTCAGAGTTGTTTAACATTGTAACAATATTGATTTGTTACCGCAATATATGGATTTATTTTATAATTCAAAGGGTTTAAAAGCGACGAAAGGTCAGAACTATAACTTTAATTAATACACATAAGCACCTCATAACATGAATTTTATAATCTAAATGAGTTGGATTCCTGTGTTTTGATTACATGCATAAACAAACGAGACGTAAAATTTGATACATTTGTAACAATCCTATGT
>JAKMEK010000057.1 GCA_022425945.1 Flavobacteriaceae bacterium | reverse complement strand
GTTAAAAAGATGGTTTAATTATTTTAGAAAAGGATTTTTTTTAATTGGTTTTTTCGGTTTGCAGAGTCATTGAGTAGCTTAAATAAAAACTGCTTTTATTTGATGGCTTTTTTTCTTTTTTTGGTCACCAAATAAACACCTAAAAAAACCAATAAAGTCGCTAATGTTTTTACTTCATCCATACGATCATTTCCTGTGAATGTAGCATATAGAATGGCAATAATTGGTTGGACATAGGTCAATACACCAATAGTGGTCGGAGGAACTTCTCTCAAGGCATACATGTTTAAAAGATAAGCTAGAAAAGTGGTGAAAAGCAAAACATAAGTAATTCGCCACAGTGCATCCCAGGGCAATTCTAACCATTGAACGGCAAGCAATTCTTGCGTTCCGAATGGGAGGTTCATTAGAACTCCAAACGGGAACATCCATTTCATCAAGGTGATTACCTTGTATTTCTTTGTAATGGGTTTTAGTATGACCAAATAAGCACCATAACTAAAGGCATTGATGAGCATCATGGCATTGCCTAAAGGAATGTTGGGTGCATTTTTGGTAAAAGCGCTTCCGTAAAGCACTAGGGTGATTGCTCCAGCAAAACCAAAAATGATTCCAAAGAGTTTTAACCACGTAATTTTTTCACTTAGAAAAACGGCCGATAGCAATAGCACAATAATGGGCATGATGGTGATGATCACCGAACTATTGATTGGGGTCGAAAGACTCAAACCTTTGATGAAAAACACCATGTTCAGGCACATACCAAAGGCCGTTGCAGTGAGTATGCGTAGATAATCTTGCTTGTCAATTTTTTCTGTGGGATAAAAAAGACCCAATACACCGAATAAGATTGACGCGCTAATTACCCTCAATAAAACCAACCCATAGGGACCAATATAGTCGGGCATAATCACCTTCATGATGGTGTGATTTAGTCCGTAAATAGTTGTTGCTCCTATGGCGGCCAAGAGCGCTAAAGTTCTTTTATCCATTTAAGGAGGCTTTGGCTGCTTCAACAGTCGAGGCAGCATTTCCAATAAAGAGGTTATTGTTTTGTAACAATACTGGACGCTTCAAAAAAGTATAATGAGTTAACAAAAGCTCTTTAATAATTTCTTCGGTTAGCTTATTCTTATCGATCTCTTTAAGTTTTTGTGCCCTTTTGTTTAGCAAGGCTTCATAGGATCCCGTGTGAGAATAAAGCAATGAAAGGTCTTCTTCAGTTAAGGGTGTTTTTTTAACATCGACCAAGTGAACAGAAGAGGGGAGTTGTAGGGTCTTCATGATACGTTTACAGGTATCGCAACTGCTTAAATAGTAGAATGTATGCATTAAATTTTCCTTTCTCACAAAGTAAATCAAATTTGACCAAAGCGAAGAGAAATCACGGGAATCTCTTACCTTTGTTTTTTTATGACTGAATAGAAATTATGGAGAAAAAATTACGTTTCAATAGTGCAACAATACACGGAGGACAATCCCCCGATCCTGCTTATGGCGCAGTGATGCCACCCATTTATCAAACATCGACCTATGCCCAAACAACCCCTGGTGGACATAAAGGATTTGAATACAGTAGAACCCACAACCCAACCCGCCAGGCCCTAGAGAAATCATTGGCCAGTATCGAAAACGGGAAGCATGGACTGGCTTTCGCTTCTGGGCTTGCAGCCATGGATGCAGTAATGAAATTGCTTCAACCCGGAGATGAGGTTGTTTCAACCAATGACTTGTACGGAGGTTCCTACAGGCTATTCACCAAAATCTTTGAAGGCTTTGGATTAAAATTCCATTTTGTTGGCATGAATGATGTAGCTAAAGTTGAAGCTGCAATCAATGAAAAAACTAAGCTTATATGGGTAGAAACACCCACCAATCCAATGATGAATGTCGTCGATATAGCAGCCATAGCTGAAATCACGAAAAAGCGAAACCTCTTGTTAGCTGTTGACAATACTTTTGCTTCTCCTTACCTGCAACAACCCTTGAATTTCGGAGCAGATATCGTCATGCACTCTGCAACAAAATATTTGGCCGGACATTCTGATGTTGTTTTGGGTTCTTTAGTGGTCAATGACGATGAACTTCAGGAGCGTCTGGCATTTATCCAAAATGCCAGTGGTGCAGTGCCCGGACCGATGGATAGCTTTTTGACCTTACGTGGAATCAAAACCCTTCACGTTCGCCTGCAGCGTCATTGTGAAAATGGACGCGCAGTGGCTGAATATTTGGCAGCCCATCCTAAAATTGAAAAAGTATACTGGCCTGGGTTTGACACTCATCCCAATCATGCAGTAGCCAAAAAACAAATGAAAGATTTTGGAGGCATGCTCTCCTTCATTCCTAAAGGCGCTGATCACAAAGCGGCTATTAAAATCATTGAAAATTTAAAAATGTTTACCCTTGCAGAATCACTCGGTGGGGTAGAGAGTTTAGCAGGACACCCCGCTTCCATGACCCATGCTTCTATTCCAAAGGAAGAGCGTGAAAAAAGTGGTGTTGTTGATGCCCTTATTCGCTTGAGTGTTGGAATAGAAGATGTACAAGATCTCATCGAAGACCTTGAGCAGGCCATTGGCTAGAAAGATAGTATCTTTGTTATAGAATAAAATGTATGCAACTCCCAAAAGGAAAGAAGGTTTACTTTGCCTCTGATAATCATCTTGGTGCACCTACCCAAGCCGAGAGCGCTCCTCGTGAACGCCTTTTTGTTCAATGGTTGGATGAAATCAAGGCAGATGTTGGAGTGTTGTTTTTATTGGGAGATCTTTTTGATTTTTGGTTTGAGTACAAAACAGTGGTCCCAAAAGGCTTTGTTCGGGTGCTTGGAAAACTAGCTGAATTAGCCGATGCTGGTATTGCTATTCATTTCTTTGTGGGGAATCATGATATGTGGATGCTAGATTATCTCGAAAAAGAAATCGGGCTAAACGTTCACCACCAAACCAAGGAATTCACCTTCAATAACAAAACCTTTTTTATTGGTCATGGCGACGGTTTAGGTCCCAACGATAAAGGTTTTAAACGGATGAAAAAAGTCTTTTCGAGTTCATTTTTTCAATGGTGTTACCGTTGGTTACATCCAGATATTGGAGTGCGTTTAGGTCAATATTTATCCCTAAAAAACAAACTTATTTCTGGAGAAGAAGATGCCCTTTATTTAGGAGATGATGAATGGTTGGTAAAGTACACAAAACGAAAGCAAGCCGAGAAAGAGCGCGATTTTTACGTTTTTGGTCATCGGCATATTCCCTTAGATATTCCCATTGAACCTAATGCGCGTTACATCAATTTAGGTGATTGGATTACGCATTACACCTATAGTGTTTTCGATGGAGAACAGTTGAAACTTAATACCTGGAAACCCGCATAATTAATGCTAGAAAAAAAAACCTTATCGGTTGAAAATACCGTCATTGTTGGGATCATCAATGCTCAGCAGAACGAAGATCAATCCAAAGAATATTTGGATGAATTGGAATTTTTAGCGCATACCGCCGGAGGAAAAGTAATCAAACGTTTTACACAAAAAATCAGTTTACCCAACCCCAAAACATTTATTGGAAGTGGAAAATTAGCTGAAGTGGAGGAATATGTTGCCGCCAACGATGTTTCGACTGTTGTTTTTGACGACGAACTAACCCCAGCCCAACAAAATAATATAGAAAAAGTTTTACGCTGTAAGGTCTTAGATAGAACGGGTTTAATTTTGGATATTTTTGCCCAAAGAGCACAAACCAGTTATGCTCGCACCCAAGTAGAGCTGGCTCAATATCAATACTTACTTCCCCGCTTAAAGGGACTTTGGACTCACTTGGAACGTCAAAAAGGGGGAATTGGAATGCGTGGTCCAGGAGAGACAGAAATAGAAACTGACCGACGAATTGTGCGGGATAAAATAACCTTACTCAAGAAAAAATTAGCGGTAATTGATAAGCAAATGGGGACGCAGAGAGGCAATCGAGGAGCTTTGGTACGTGTTGCTTTGGTGGGTTATACCAATGTTGGAAAATCGACCTTGATGAACGTTCTCGCCAAGAGTGAAGTCTTTGCAGAAAATAAACTTTTTGCTACCCTAGACACTACGGTGCGAAAAGTAGTGATTGGGAATCTTCCTTTTTTATTGAGTGATACGGTAGGGTTTATCAGAAAATTACCCACCCAGCTGGTCGAATCGTTCAAAAGCACATTGGATGAGGTGATAGAGGCCGACTTGTTGTTGCATGTAGTCGATATTGCGCATCCAACCTTTGAAGATCAAATAGCTTCTGTTAATTTAATCTTATCGGAGATCAAAAGCTTAGACAAGCCAACCATAATGGTGTTTAATAAGATTGATGCCTATGCACCTGAAACCATTGAGGAAGATGATTTGGTGACTGAGCGAACATCCAAGCACTTTACCCTAGAAGAATGGGAAGAAACATGGATGGCAAAAATGAATGGAAATGCCTTGTTTATCTCTGCGCTGAATAAATCTAATCTCGAGCATTTTAGACAACGTGCCTATGCTGCAATTCGTGATATTCATATTACACGTTTTCCCTACAACCATTTTCTTTATCCTGAGGGACTGGAAGAATAGACCAAATTAGCTACATTTATACAAACCCTAGATTATGAGAAACTTACTTTACTTTTTAATCCTTCTATTCATTGTAGCTTGTTCCAAAGAAGCGTCTACAGAAAATCCATCGTTATCTTTCGAAAGAGCCTTGGGGGTAACCGCATCGGACTCGCCTGTTGAAGTGAAGAGCGCATCTTTGTATGCCGATATTTCATATGGTTCTGGCACAAGAAATCAATTAGACATTATTATGCCCGAGGGAGACCCAAAGGGAGTTATTCTCTTTTTTCATGGAGGAGGTTTTACTGGAGGAAGTAAGGAAGACGCATATGATGAAGCGCTTGAGGAAACCATGGAAGCAATATTAGGAGAAAACATAGTTATTGTTACAGCAAACTATACCCTACTTACAACTCCCGGAAATCAGGGTGTTATTTCGGCGCTAGAAGATGGAGCTTTAGCCATAAATTATATTCAATCGCAATTAGCTGCTTTAAAAATACCTGCCAACAAAATGATCTTAGCCGGTGTTTCAGCTGGTGCGGGTATAGCTCAATGGAATGGTTTTCGCGAACAAACAAATGGTCAAGTTCAAGGGGTGGTTGCACTAGCTGCTCAAAGTACTTACGACCTTTATGAATGGGAAAATGTTTTTGAGGGACTCTCTTTGGATGCACTTCGACAAATGAGTCCAGAATTACAAATTCTTTTCACATTGTTCTATGGTGGTAGCGAGCCTTCACAAGCAGAATTAGACGCCGTAGATTATCGCGACTTTATGGATGCCAATGACCCTCCTGTATATTTATACAACACTGCAGGAACAGATGTTCTGAATGCTCAAGGAGCCTTAGATTTCGATGTTTTGTATCATAGTATTCTTCATACAGATTACCTGCGATTAAAGGCCATAGAAGTTGGACAAGAATTTTCTGGTGCCAGTCAAGAAAGCCCAGAAGACTTTGTGCAACGGCTGTTAAATTAGTCTTTTTTTTTCTCCAAGAATCGAATAGACAGGAAAATGGTCTGAGAAACCTTCTAGCCGATTTCCTTTGATTGTCGTTCGAAAAGGATACCCCTGAAATCGCC
>JAKMEK010000012.1 GCA_022425945.1 Flavobacteriaceae bacterium | reverse complement strand
ATATACTTCATTATTACTTCAACCCCGTTTTAAAATAAATAATCAGATTGCACGTTATTACTTTAGTCTATCTTTCGTGAGGATAGAACCATCAAATCAAACTAAATTTATTTAAAATGTTCAATTCTTTGTTATTCATCGTTATCTGTCTATCAGCATCCATTTTGATTTTCTTTTGGTACGCTAAATATGCATCAAAATCTGGCTTTGCTGTAGATGAAAACAAAAATGACATACCCGACTCTTGGGAAGATAGGTTTGGTTTTTTGTTTAAATTCAAAAATATCATCATCTTACTACTTGGCATTGCCATAGGGTATTTATTAAGTCTTTCCAACTTCTTATAGCCTTCTATGTCAAAAACATCCAACATGAATTCAAATGCCCTCTTATCAGTTTTTAACTCGCGTTTATTTTTTATCTTAATTGAAACTGTAATTGTGTTTTTTCTCTATCGAGAATTCCAAATCAACATTGATTTCGACATCTCCATTGTAAGTATCGCCATTATCTTTCCTTTGGTTTTCTCCATCACGAGCGCCTACCAAAGAAGACAGGAGGCCATCGGTTTATTCTTGGATTTTAGAAATAAAATCATTGATCTGACGAATATTTTCTATGCTGTAGATAAAATTGAAGAAAAAGACTATGCACTCCTTTTCAACAAACTAAAAGGTATACAAACTTCCCTTATCAATTACCTAGAAAATGAAAGTTCCAAAGAAGACTTTGAGCAAATTCGACAACAACGAAAAGATGTGCTCCGCATCATAGACAATCGCAAACAATTGTTCAATGAACGCGAAAAAGACAGCTTAATTCGCGTGAAAAATGAACTCTTTTTATCTGCTGAAAAAATTCGTGGAATAAAAATACATGGCACACCCATTTCACTGAAAAGATATTGCCTGATATTCATCTATTTTTCCCCCTTACTTTTCAACACCCAAACCATCATCGACAAAACCCCCTTTGACTTATCTGTTGAAAGCGGGTTTTCACTGCTCTTTTCATTACTGATGAGTTTTGTGCTGATGGCCCTCTACAATGTTCAGGACTATATAGAAAATCCTTTTGATCAAAAAGGCTTGGATGATTTAAAAATAGATGCCATCAAGGTAAATGGGCAAGAATCATTATTCCACGATTAAGTATCCATCTTGGGAAAAAGAGACAAACAGTGTAATTGCTGTGATCAATCGGCCACCACCCTATTTCGAGTGCAATATCTTCAAGACAAAAAATGGTACTTCCTATGCAAAAAGTGTGTCCTTGAAGAAAAAGCAATCAATCCCCTATATCGTTATGGCGGAACCTGGAAAAAGTAGATTTCTTTTGTTATCTTTATTAAATAACTAAAATAAATGACATGGGTATAGGTGGACTTGTTATCGCAACAGTATTTTTATGTATTGCAATCTTATTAATTGCTGAATTCAAAGAACGATATCTCTAAATTTTATTTTATGGCAACATACGAATGTAACAAATGTGGCATGGCAGTTAATGCAAGCTGTGCAAAATGTGATCAACCCCTACTTAACGATCATTTGGACGTAAATGGACAGCAAGTTCAGATTTCTAAATGCCCAAGCTGTGAAGGTAAAATTAAATCCCCACAGTGCTGTGGAAAGGATATGGAGTGCGAGGTTTAGTCGCTCGACTTTAGCCCACTACTCTTCCATTCATTGTGCTTCATTGTTAAATAACCTTTTGCTCAATGAATGATCTTATTGCTTTTACCGATCAAGAAATACGTAGCAAGATTATCCTTTGTGCACCCAACTGGACGCTTGAAGACAAGCAATTAAAAAGATCGCATCAATGTCATTCTTTTATAAGTGCAGTAGATCTAGTTAATGCTATTGCTGTGTTGGCTGAAAAATTACATCATCATCCTAAGATGACTGTTGATTATTCTACACTACACCTCTCGCTTTTTACCCATGATGCCCCCGGTATCACCCAAAAAGATTTTGTTCTCGCCCAAGAAATCGATACCTTACTGAAAAAATAAGCTATGGAATGGTATTTAAAAAATCGCTGGTGGATATGGACAATCACTGGGGTATATCTCGTGTATAGAATTTACCTTTCTGTTGTTTACTAATTTAGATTCACTTTTATGAAGAATGCGATTGCTAGCTTTTTGTTGTGCTCAACAGTTTCTCTATTCGCTCAAATTAATCCCTCCGATGTAGAAATCGTTCGAGATAACTTTGGGGTCCCACATATCTTTGGAAAAACAGATGCCGATGTAGCCTATGGTCTTGCATGGGCTCATGCTGAAGATGATTTTAAAACCATTCAAGAGTCCTATTTAGCAGGAAATGCCTTATTGAGCCAACACCTAGGAAAAAAAGGTGCTGGACCAGATTTCGTGACCCAGTTCATCGGCTCAAAAGAATTTATAGAGGATAACTATGACGAAAAAATAAGTCCTGAATACAAACGCGTTGTTGAGGGCTACGCACAAGGCTTTAATCGTTATGCTGAAACTCATCCCGAAGAAGTATTGCATGATGCGCTTTTTCCCATAACACCAAAGATGATGTTGCGCTATGCACAGCTTCAGTTATTTGTTTCTTCACGGGGAGATTATTGGATATCAAGGATACTTGCAAATTCAGTAAAACTTGAAGCCCCTAAAGAAGAAATTACAGGATCCAACACCTTTGCATTCAACAGCACGAAAACTAGCGACGGGAATACCTATTTAGCCATCAACACCCACCAACCCCTCGATGGCCCTGTTTCATGGTATGAAGCGCATTTGTGCAGTGAGGAAGGAACGAATATTATTGGAGCCTTGTTTGCGGGTACTCCAAGCATTCTCATCGGGGCAAATCAACACTTGGGATGGGCACATACAGTAAATTACCCCGACAAGACCGATGTCTTTAAATTGGAAATGCACCCGAAAATGAAACTCCAATACAAAGTTGACGATGACTACCTAACCCTCGAAGAACACAAAGCACAGATCACCATTAAGGTACTTGGTATTCCAATTAAAATTTCAAGAAAGTATTACACCAGTATATTTGGACCGACCCTAAAAAACAAATCGGGATATTATGCTGTACGTACTCCTGCACTTTATGAAATTAGGGGGCTAGAACAATGGTGGAGAATGAATAAGGCCACTTCCTTTTCCGAATTTTATGACATTTTGAAAATGAAGGCTTTGCCTGGATACAACATAGGCTATGCTGATAAAAATGACACCATTTTCTATATTTCCAATGGCTTAATCCCTAAACGTGCTGAAGGCTATAATTGGAAGGAAGTAGTCCCAGGGAATACCAAAAAGACCTTGTGGACAAGCACCTATGATATCGAGGAATTACCCCAAGTAATCCAACCTTCCTCAGGTTATTTTTACAATGCAAATCACAGCCCTTTTTTCTCATCAGACGAGGCCAACAATCCTTCAAAAGAGGATTTTTCTGTGGACATGAATTTTGAAACCTATCACAACAATCGTTCGACGCGCTTAAAGGATTTGATCGAAGCGGAAGATCGAGTTTCCTATGCTGACTTTAAACGCATTAAATACGACAATCAGCTGCCGAAGCCATATGTATACTCGTGGATGGACATAAATTATTTGGATTTACTTGAAGCCGACAAATACCCAGAGATAGGTGAACTAATTGAACGCGTCCAGCAATGGGACCGAAAAACCGATGCCACTTCACTTGGGGCAGGAGCATACTTGATTTTTTATCATCAGTTATACCCTTTTTACAATGCTATTCCTGCACCCAAAATAATCCCAGCCAGTATCTTGGTGAAAGCATTTAAAAACGCAAAAGCGCATATGATGAAACACTTTGGTACAACGAATGTAACCCTCGGTGATTATCAAAAACTGGTTCGAGGAAAAAAAGAGTTGCCAATTTTTGGCATAAATGATGTAGTTACGGCCATGTCCTCTGTTCCACACAAAGATGGGAAAGTAAAAGTAACCGCAGGTGAATCGTATATTGAATTGGTGAAGTTTACCCCTGAAGGCCCTGAGATAGAATCGATCATTTCCTATGGTTCGTCTGATCATCCTAGTTCCCCTCACTATAATGATCAAATGGAATTGTACAGCAAATACGAGACCAAGAAAATGACTTTTAATAAGGAAGAGATATACGCCAATGCCCGACGCATCTATCATCCAAAATAGGCGAAATTAAGCCAATGCTTTGTGATAAATATCGATGTATTGGGCAACTACTGCATCGATATCATAGCGCTTAGCCAAATCAAAGGCTTTAGCTTTAAATTGGTTCAAAAGTGCTTCATTTGAGAGTAAATCAATTGATTTTTTGGCCATTCCACTTACATCACCTAGCTCAAACAAATAGCCAGATTCACCATCGACATTTACCTCGGGTAAGCCGCCCACATTTGTGGAAATTACAGGAACGCGCATCATCATGGCCTCCAATGCAGCCAAACCAAAACTCTCTGTTTCCGAGGGCAAGATGAATAAATCAGAATAGCAGAGGATTTCATAGACTTGATTGCTTTTTCCCGGAAAGGTTACCTTGTCCATAATTCCTAAAGCTTCACAACGAGCAATGGCTTTGGCTCGTTCTGGCCCCTCACCTACCATGATCAGTTTGGCCGATACGCTTTTCTGAATACGATAAAACACCTCGATCACATCATCAATACGCTTCACTTTTCTAAAATTACTAACATGGGTGATGATTTTCTCATCGCCTTGGGTAATCATGCTGCGTTGGCAATTTTCACTGTGATGTTGATGCTTTGAAAAATCAACAAAATTTGGAATAACATGTACTTCTTTTTTAACATCAAAGAGAGCAAGTGTGTCTTGTTTTAAACTAGCAGAAACAGAAGTAACCCAATCAGAATGATTGATGCTGAAGGTAACGGCGGGTTTGTAGAAGGGATGCTTTCCAACTAGGGTTACATCCGTACCGTGGAGGGTTGTAACCATTGGAATGTCAATTCCCTCGTCTTTAAGGATTTGTTTGGCCATAAAACCAGCATAGGCATGAGGGATGGCATAGTGCACATGCAACAATTCTATCCCATACGTTTTTACGGTATCGACCAATTTACTTGATAGCGCAAGCTCATAGGGTTGGTAATGAAACAAAGGATAGTCAGGTACATTAACCTCATGAAAATGAAGGCTACTGTTTAAAAACTCTAAACGCACGGGTTGCTGATAGGTAATAAAGTGAACTTCGTGTCCACGATCAGCCAAAGCTAATCCTAACTCGGTGGCAACAACACCACTCCCACCGAAGGTGGGATAACAAACAATGGCTATTTTCATTTAGTATACGATTGCATCATAGACCAATTTAAGCATTCGTGGGCGAATACTATGGTCGATTAGTTTACGATTTTCCATGCTGGGGTAAGTTCGGTTGGAAAGAAAAACAAAAACAATCCCAGTACTTGGATCGGCCCAGGCATAAGTTCCTGTAAATCCTGCATGACCAAAGCTTTCCGACGAAATACCCTGAAAAGTCATTCCTCCTCCCCCAGCTTGCGGCTTATCTAGCCCTACTCCTCTTCTATTTCCCTCAGAACAGTAATAACATTGATTGAATTGGTCAAAAGTAGTTGCACTGAAGAGTTTTTGTCCATTGTAGTATCCTTTTTGAAGGAATAACTGCATAATGGTCGCAACTTCTTTGGCCGAAGAGAATAAGCCTGCATGCCCACTCACACCACCCTGCAAAGCAGCGGTCATATCGTGCACGTACCCTTGCAGTGTTTGCTGCCTAAAGTAAGTATCTATCTCCGAAGGAACGATTCGCTCTTTTGCAATACTTTTAAGTGGGCTAAACACGGTTGACTCTAGCCCCAAGGGAATCGCAATTCGCTCCAAAAACAATTGATTCAGGGGCTTATCATATGTTTCTTCCAATATATGCTGCATAAAAATAAAAGGAAGATCAGAATAGTGGTAACCTTTGTCCCATAGATCACTATTGATTAATGCTTTGTACTGTTCGTCAGCAACTTTAGGTCGGGCAAAAACATTCTCTGCCACCTCAAGAGAGTTCTTCCTTGTTAAACGATTTCGGTAATACTTACGCAACAATTTACCGTCTTTTTCTCTCAAGGTCTCTTTGTAAAACGGTACCCATGGCACTATCCCTGACTGATGAGAAAGTATTTCTTTCAAGCTCAAATTAGCCTTATTGGTGCTTTTAAACCTTGGTGAAAGCGCTCCGAGTGTAGTGTCAAAATTAAATTTTCTTTGGTCGACCTCTTGTATCACAATTGGAAGTGTTACGAGCATTTTGGTCAATGAAGCTAAGTCGTAAATGTCGGTTAACTTCACGGTCTTTTCTTTTGCATAGGTATGATGACCAAAAGCTTTGTGATAAAATACTTTTCCGTGTCGAGCGGCCAGTACCTGAAAGCCGGGAGCCATTAATGAGTCTAAGACAAGCTGAGCCAAGTTATCTAGTTCAATAAGTTTATTGATGTCCATTCCGGCAGCAAAAGCCGTGTGATCTTCCAATGGCAGATCGTTATGGGTAAGTATTTCTCCATGTCCAACTGGATAAGAAGCATTCACAGAAACGGGTAACTTCCCTATAATCTCTTGTTTCCCCAATAACATTTTAGCAGCCGTTCGTTGGGCTTCAAGTGTATTCTGATAAGCCATTAATACAATAGAAAAATCTTCCAAGGAAGATAACTTAGAGAGCGCATAAGGCTTTACAAAAGGCACTAAGACCAATTGATGCTCTCTATTGAGTGAGTTTAATAAACGAAGTTCATCCTTCGAAAAATCGCTCGCCTTCCATGGGGATTCATTCGATCGATGAAATCCAACTACGATGGTAGAAACGTCCTTTGCAGCTTTTACTGTAGTTGCAGTATCCCCCGAAAACGGTAATACTTTTAAAACTAATTCTTTCTCCAATTCCTTGAAGAAAGTAGTTCCATCTGCTTCTCCTAAAGAAAGAAAGCCAAGGGTTTCGTCTGTGGGTAGTGGAAGTGAATTTCCTCCCTTTATTAAAGTAATCGCCTCCGCTGTTGATCGTTCTATTAAGTAGTCGTCTTTTACCGTGTTTAACTCTGCAACAAGGTTTTTCGTTTCAATGGGTTTAAAGTTATTGAGGCCAACTTTATACTTTGCTCTCAGTATCTTTTTGACAGAATGTGCTAAACGCTCTTCTGTGAACTTGCCTTGGTTAAAAGCACGTTTCATTTTTTTAATGGCTTTCTTTACATCATTTGGAATTAAAAGTATATCATTCCCCGCTAAGAAAGCGGCAACGTCTATGCTGTTTATTTTTGAAACTTCAGCGGCTCCTCCCATATTAAGCGCATCAGTTATGATTAAGCCTTTGAATTGCATTCGGTCAATGAGCAGATCTTGAACAATCTTTTTTGACAAGGAGGAAGGCACTCCTTTTTCAAATGCTGGAACATTCAAATGCGCTACCATGATGGAGGAAACTCCCGCCTGCGAAAGACGCTCAAATGGATAAACTTCTGTAGAAATCAAACGTGCTTTATCAAAATCTATGAGTGGCAAATCAAGATGTGAATCTTTTGATGAATCGCCATGGCCAGGGAAGTGTTTGGCAGAGGACAGCACTCCAGCCCGATGCGTTCCATGCATAAAAGCTATTCCTTTCAGGGCGACATTTTCTTTGTCTTCACCAAATGAACGATTGCCAATAATTGGATTTTTAGGATTGGTATTGATATCAACATCTGGTGCAAAATTGATATGTACACCAAGACGCTTTGCTTGTTCTCCTATGCGAAAGCCAACTTCTTCAACCAAACGATTATCTTGAATTGCACCTAAGGTCATGTTCCAAGGAAAGGGACGGACAGAATCCAATCGCATGGCTACCCCCCATTCAGCATCCATTCCAATAAGCAAAGGTGTTTTAGCTTCTTTTTGCAATTTATTCAACCATTGGGTCTGTCCAACTGGGTCACCCAATGAGAATATAATTCCTCCAACATGATTTTCGATAACCTGCTTCTTGATTTTTTTGTAATGGGCTTCGCCTTGTTCACTAAAGGCCATCACCATAAAGAGTTGTCCTATTTTTTCCTCAAGTGATAGTTGGGTATAAATACTATCAGCCCACTGTTCTTGTGCCTTCCAATCAGCAGTTGATAAGGGATCTTTTGTGGTTTGAGCGTAGGAAAAAGAGATACACAAAAGTGCAAGAAAGAACTGGCGCATAGGGGTAATTATTTAATGAAACGAGCATGCCAACTATCGTAGGCGGGTACCTCCCAATGACTTTCATACTCGGCTTTGTCCACCACTAAGTTATTAAAAACAATGGTATCTGGGGTTACTTTGGGGGTTTTGGCCAACTTTCTGAATTCCTTTAAAGGAGTGTAGCATATTTGATCAGCAGTACGATAGCATACGTTCATTTTATCCAGCAACTCGAGTTTATATTTCATCTCAAGCGATTGAACCATATGCACAGAAGCATCAATGGAACAACCTGACGCTCCTTTAACTTCTTCATCTAAACCAATGACAATAAACTGATTATATCGTATTTCAAAGGCCGTATTTAAGGGCGTTCCATGTGTCGCCCAATTGGACAAAAATGTGTTTAAACCTGCACTAATTTCTTCCTTTTCTATGGCAGAAAAAACACGTGAAGACTGGTATATCCAGACGCGAGCATGTGACGGTAACGATGAAAATGGAACAAGCATTTGCTATAAATCTTTTGCAGTTGCAATCATTTCAGCAAGGTCTAATACTGGTAGACTATCTTCTTTCTCTTTGTTTTTTACACCATCAGAAAGCATGGTATTACAAAAAGGACAGCCAGCAGCAATAATATCTGGCTTGGTTTCAATGGCCTGTTCAGTGCGTTCTATATTGATGTCTTTGCTTCCTTGTTCTGGCTCTTTAAACATTTGTGCACCTCCAGCTCCACAACACAAACCTCTCGATTTACAACTTTTCATTTCGACCAGTTCGGCATCCAGTTTCTGAATGAGCTCACGCGGGGCTTCATAAATATTGTTTGCTCTTCCTAGATAGCAAGGATCATGATAGGTAATTCGTTTCCCTTTAAAAGTACCTTCCGCAATGGTCATTTTGCCTTCCTCCAATAAATCGCGTAACAATTGAGTGTGATGAATCACTTCATACTTCCCTCCCAATTCTGGGTATTCATTTTTGAGTGTATTGAAGCAATGCGGACAGGTTGTGACAATCTTCTTAACCTCATAAGCATTCATGACCTCTATATTGGTCATGGCTTGCATTTGAAATAAAAACTCATTCCCAGCGCGTTTGGCAGGATCACCGCTACAGCTTTCTTCTGCTCCTAGAACTGCAAAATCAACTTTGGCACTGTCCAGAAGTTTCACAAAAGCTTTGGTGATTTTTTTGGCACGCTCATCAAAACTACCTGCGCAGCCCACCCAAAATAAAATTTCTGGTGTTCTACCTTCGGTGAGGCATTCGGCAAGTGTCGGTACTTTAATCATAAAAGAATTTTTTAATCGTGTTGACCATCATCAAATACTTCGATGGTAACGTCTTTTTCAACCAGATTGGTGAATTTCCCTTTGTATCGGGTTGCCTTAACAAGGTGATTATCAATCCAGTGGTAGTTACCACCTCTAGGTTTACCCATCAATAAGCTGTGGTATTTAAACCCTTTTTCTTTTAACCAAATTTCAGTAACCTCACGCTGACTTTCAACTCTTGACGTAAAAAAGCAAATCAAATGTCCCTCATCGTACCATCCATTGAGCGTATCTAAAGCATCTGGGTAATGGTTAGCAGTAGCCATACGTTCTGGCTCTTCATTCGGGATATCATCACATACCGTTCCATCGATATCAATAAGGTAGTTTTTGATTCCGTCAGGTAAGACAGGGCTAATTTCCTCTCCGTTTTCAACTTTTTTGTGTAAATAGCTTTCAGCTTCTTCTTTGTGCATGATTGTGGTATTATAGTTTATAATTCTTTGGCCCAATTGGCGCGGTCTTGTTGATTAAAAGGCCATGGAGCTCCATTGTTTTCAATATTACTCATCATATTATTTAAATCTGTCGGTGCTGCAGATTCTTCCATGACAAGGTACTGTCGCATGTCCATGATGATTGATAGTGGATCAATATCCACTGGGCAAGCTTCTACACAGGCATTACAGGAAGTACATGCCCACAATTCTTCGTGAGAAATATAATCTCCCAACAATTGCTTTCCATCTGCAACAAAAGTGCCCTTATTCTTTTTTATGTTATCTCCTACTTCAGTTAAACGATCACGTGTATCCATCATAACCTTTCTTGGAGAAAGCTTTTTACCAGTTTGGTTGGCTGGACATTCACTGGTACAACGGCCACATTCAGTACAGGTGTATGCATTGAGTAGTTGTACTTTATTTAAATCCATCACATCAGAGGCACCAAACTTTTCTACTTCTTCTGAATCAGTTGAGCTTGCATAAGGATCCGCATTGGGATCAAGCATTAACTGAACCTCTGCGGTGACATTGGCATTGTTTGCAAAACGTCCTTTTGCATTTAGGTTAGCAAAATAGGTATTTGGGAAAGCCAAGAGAATGTGCAAATGCTTGGAATAATATAAATAATTCAAAAAACACAAAATCCCTAAAATATGCATCCACCAAGCGGTGCGCTCAATCAAAATAAGCTGATCAATAGAGCTGTTTTGAAAAATTGGAAGCAGGTATTGACTGATTGGGAAGGCCCCTGCTTGGGCGTAATGAGGAGCGCCAGGGAAGTTTGTTTGAATCGCTAGATCAGATCCATTCATCAAAAGAAACAGTCCCATGAGTACTACTTCAAAGTATAGAATGATGTCCGCATCAAGCTTAGGCCAGCCTTTCATTTCTGCTTTCCAAAATCGTTGAATACGAATAACATTTCTTCTGCACCAGAAAATGATTACTGCGATAAGCACCAAGGCTGCTAAAATTTCAAAACTGGCAATTAGTACGTTGTAAAATCCGCCCAAGTATGGAGCGAAAATACGATGGGTTCCTAAAACACCATCAACAATGATTTCTAATAGTTCTATGTTAATCAAAATAAAACCGATGTAAACAACTACGTGAAGAATTCCAGCTATGGGGCGTTTGACCATTTTAGATTGACCTAGCGCAATACGCGCCATGTTACTCCATCGAGCTTTTGGATTATCCGTTCGATCGATTACTCTACCCAGATTGATGTTGTCTTTAATTTTACCCACATTTCGCGCAAAAAAACCAAGTCCAACGAACAATAAAAGAGTAAAAACAATATTTGGTAACAGATCAATCAACATTTAATTTCTTTATTTCTTGTAGGGAGTTTCTTTTTTTCCAAAGAGAGAAAAATGAACATAACGTTTGGGGTGCTCTTTAAGATCCTTGATCAACAATTCTATTTCTTTTGTACTGGCCTCAATGTTTTTATAAACACTGTCGTCTTTCATTAGTTTACCAATACTACCATTTCCTTGTTCAATATCGATTAAAAGGCCATTGAGACGTTCCACAGTAGTTTCAAAAGCAACTAAGGTTTGCTTGATGTTTGATTGGGCGAGGGAATCGGTTAGCTGATTTACGTTTGTGCTGATTTTTGCGACATTATTCAACGTCGTGGATAAATTCCCTTGTTGGTTGACGAGCAGTTGATCTAAGGAAGATGCAGCTGAATTGACGTGTTTGACAGTTTCGGATAGTTCACTTAAGGTGGATGATAAATTGGCCTTACCTTCTTGATTTAATACGGCATTGATTCCCACAAAAAGAGAATCAGCATTGATTAAGACACGCTCCAGTTTTTGCTGCAATGGAGCAATTTGTTGACTCATCACATCTGTTAATCCAGGTTTTATGGAAGAAAGCAGAGTATCTCCGTCTTGCAACATTACCGCTGTGGAATAATCAGGAATTATTGCAATTGACTTGCCACCAATTAAACTCGCCTCATACAATTCTGCACTACTGGTAGTCGAGAATTCAACATCATTTCGGAGAGTAAATGTCACTAAAATTTTGGCAGTTTTCGGTAAAAAATCAATTTTAGAAACCTTTCCTACCACAAGACCATTAACCGTTACTTTGGTTCCAATCTGGAGTCCCTCAACATTTTCGTAAACAGCATAGTGAATGTTTTCATGCTTGAACAAAGATGTTCCATTCAAAAAGTTAAACCCTATTAAAAAGAGAAAAATGCCGCATATGATAATGAGCGCTGCTTTAATTTCGTTTGTTAACTTCAATTATGCTTTTTTTGGTTGATTCAAAACTAAGCATAATTTCTCTTTTATTGCTATTTATTTAGGGGAGATTGCGTCTGAAATTTTGATTTTTATCCCATCCTTGTAAGCGACCAAGAAAGCATGCTCATAACCTTTTTTTATTGCCTTCTTCTTCAGCTTCTCTGCCTGACTGTAACTATCGGTTTCACCATAAAAATAACGAAACAAAGTTCCAGACTTCTCTTGGCTGAGATCATTTAGTCCCTTAAAATTTTTCCGTGTTAACGCAAGAGACCTACTGCTTGCAGCAATCTGGACCTTGAATACAATCCCATTTCCTACTGAGGATTTAGCAGAGGTATCTTTTACAATGGGATCTTCTTTCTCCGGAACCGCTTCCAACTGGCTTTCTATTGCGACCGAAGCTTGAAGTTGCTTTTTGTAATTTATGACCGCTTTGGCGATGGTGTTGGCCATTTGTCGCTGACCAGCTTTAGAGTTCAAATAAGCACCTTCTTTTTTGTTGGTTAAAAAACCTACTTCAACCAACACGCTTGGCATGTATGTTTCTCGCAAAACCAAAAATCCAGCCTGCTTTACTGTTCTGTCCTTTCTTTTTAAGTTGGTAACAAAACTTCTCTGAATGGTATTTGCGGCCTCTATACTTTGGCTATTGTAGGCTTCCTGCATAAGCACCAAACTTATGACAGATTCAGGATTATTTGGATCAAAACCTTCATAGGTCGTTTCGTGATCCTCCTCTAAAAAAATCACCGAATTTTCATTCTGTGCAATTCGAAAGTTATCCTTGTTTCTATGCAAACCCAAAACAAAAGTACCAGCTCCATATGCTTTTGGAGAAGAAAAAGCATCACAATGAATGGAAACAAACAAATCAGCATCAGCTTGATTGGCGATTTTCGCACGATTCTTCAATTCAATAAAGCGATCGTCTTTTCTTGTGTAAATGACCTTTATTCCATCTTGGGCGGAGAGTTGCCTTCCAATTTCCAATGCAATCGTCAATGCAATTTTCTTTTCGTAATATCCATTCCCGCGATTACCTGTGTCTTTTCCACCATGACCAGCGTCAAGAACCACAACAAAAGCTTTGTCTTCAGTTTGAGCTATTCCAGACATACCACACAAAAGAAGAAACAGATAAGCATATAAATTACGCTTAAAAAAGGTCTTTTTAATCATTGCTAATAAATACTTAAAACCACTCTAGTCTTTAAAAATATATGTAATTTTGAAGCTAGGTCGATTGATACAAATTTAGCCTTTATCACCTTGCGAACAAAGTCTTTTTATTTTTATACTCTTTTCATCTTTTGCAGCAGCTTTTTTGTCCACGGACAAACGCTTAAAAGCAAGGACAGCCTTCCTGAATTCGATTTTGTTGAGGAGATTAAACTAGATAGTATCTCTGTGGTCGCAAAGGATAGTATTCCCGCTAATGAACCTTTATTGCTGGATTTAATAAAATATACTGCTCAGGACTCTGTTAAAATCAATCAGAAAACGAACAAAATCAGACTTTATAACAAAGCAGTACTCACTTACCAAGACATGGAATTACGAGCGGGTATTATCGTAATGGACTACACCAAAAATGAAGTGTATGCTGGTCGGATAAAAGACTCACTAGGGCAATTGGTACAAAAGCCCCAATTTACGCAAGGAAGAGATGTTATAAATCCTGATTCGATTCGGTTTAATTTTGACACAAAAAAAGCACTGATATGGAATTCAAAGACAGCGCAAAATGGGATGAACGTTTTCTCGAACTACACTAAAAAAGAAAACGATTCTCTCTATTATATTCAAAATGCTAAAATTACCACATCAGCCGATGCAGAAAATCCTGACTACTATATTCGTATTCGTAAAGGGAAGTTAATACCCGGAGGGAAAATAATTGCCAGTTTTAGTAATTTATACATTGCAGATGTACCCACTCCGGTTTTTGTTCCATTTGCCTATTTCCCTGCTGGGGACAAAAAAGAATCTGGTTTTATTTTTCCAACTTTTGGAGAAAGTAATCAACGGGGCTACTACCTACAAAACATGGGCTACTATATTCCAGTCTCTGATTATTTGGACATTGATTTAACCGGTGATTATTACACCAATGGTAGCTATGGTTTTAGATGGAGAACCCAATACAAGGCCAACTATAAATTCGGTGGTGACTTTAGTTTTCGTTATGAGAAAGTGGTCAATGGAGAACGTGGTTTTGATGATTACTCAAAATCTACAGTATATAACATCCGTTGGTCACATCGACAGGACCCTAAAGCGAACCCAAACTCGAATTTCTCTGCTTCTGTTAACCTAGGGAGTAGCGAGTATTTTCAGCAATCCATAAATCAACTCAATACGGCCAATTTTCTAAACAATAATCTAAGTTCATCTGTTTCTTATTCAAAGACCTTTCCGAAATATCCACGTGTAAACATATCACTAACATCAAGTTTATCGCAAAACAATAACACTCAATTAGCCAATTTAACCCTCCCGACATTTCAGGGTAACATGGAGCGGATTTATCCATTCGCAAAAAGAGGCGAGAGTAAAAAAGGGATTCTTGAAAACATCAATTTCCAAATTTCAACAAGAGCGGAGAGCAGAATACAGACAACAGAAGAAAAGCTATTCAAAAAAGAGATGTACGAAGATGCACGCTCTGGAGTCACCCATACCATGCCAATCAACACAAACTTTAAATTAGCGAAACACTTCAGTATCAGTGCTGGGGGTACACTTCGCGAGGTATGGACACCCAATACTGTTCGCTACAATGATTATACAGAAGAAAATGGTGTCGTAAAAGATACTTTAAGTGGCTTTGCTGCCTTTAGAACTTATAATTATAATGTTAGTATGGGTACCACCTTATACGGGATTGTCAATTTTAAGGAAGGTAGAAAAGTACAGTCTATTCGCCACACAGTTCGACCATCAATAAGTTATGGCACTCAGCCAAGTTTTGAACAATACTACGATACCTACATTATAGATGCTGATGGAAACACAGCCGAATACACCCGCTTTGAAAACGCACTATACGGAACCCCAACAAGGGGTTATTCAAATTCAGTTGGAATCAGCATAAACAATTCCTTAGAAGCCAAGGTGAGATCAAAAGATTCTTTAAACCCTGAACCTGAGAAAATCAAGTTATTGAATAACTTAAACATTAGCACAAGTTATAATATTGCAGCTACACAGTTCCAATTAGCCCCTATACGAATGACCACCGGGCTGAACTTTTTTAACGATAAATTGACTACAAATATTGGGGCTACTTTTGACCCTTATAGTTTGAATGAAGATCTTAAACGCATCAATACTTTTCATATCAAAAATGGCGGAGGATTATTAAGGATGACCAGCGCCAACATAAACATGAGTTTTAATATTGATAACAATACCTTTAAACGCGACAAAACAGAAGAAGAAGATCAGGAAGAAGAGGATGAAGATGATTACAATGAGCTAGAAAGACTCTCCGGAGGGGGACGAGACGATGATCTTTTTGGTACATCAAATGACTTCTCTAATGGCTTTTCTAGAAAACCAAAAGAAAACAAAAGTGTCAATTCTGGTTTGTACACCACTGAAATAAACTGGAGTTTCAGGCTTGCCTACTCGCTTACCTATAACAACGCTGTTGGTCAAAACGAATTCTCAAACAATTCCCTCATGGCGTCTGGTGACATTGATATTACGCCAAAGTGGAAACTTGGCGTTTCATCAGGATATGACTTTAAAAATAAAGGGGTAACTTATACTCAGTTTCGTTTTGATAGAGATTTAGATAGTTGGAATCTTAACTTCAGCTGGGTACCTTTAGGAACAAGAACTTCCTGGTATTTCTTTATTGGAATAAAATCTGGTTTATTGAGTGATCTTAAATATGAAAAACGTCGGGAGCCCGACAGAAGATTCTAAACAATGACAAAAAAAATCATTACTACAAAAGATGCGCCTGAACCCATTGGGCCATACAATCAAGCTGTTTTGGCCAATGATACCCTTTACCTTTCAGGGCAGATTCCTTTGGTCCCTGAAACCATGGAGTTGGTTGAGGGAGACTTAGAAAAAGAAACGCTGCAAGTAATGGAAAATTTAAAAGCTGTTTTGGCGGCAGCAAACATGAACTTTGATCATGTTGTCAAAACATCGATCTTCTTGAGTGACATGAATAATTTCAACGAAATCAATTCCGTGTATGGTCGCTACTTTGATGAAGCAACTGCTCCAGCGAGAGAAACTGTTGAAGTAGCAACTTTACCAAAGTTTGTACGTGTTGAGATATCGATGATTGCCATTCGATAAAAAAACCTAATCCTCCTTTAGGTTCAACATGGAGATATGGTATTCTACCAAAGCATCAATGGGCCGCTTAACAACGCGACCAATATTTAGATTATAACGGCTTAAACATGCTTTAACCTCATCTTGTAACAAGTGCGCTATCGATCCAACAAAGTGTATAGGGACTTCTGTTGCGTTTTCAAACTGTAAGATTTGATGCTTTACAAAGCGATCCAAACCTAATCGAATAATTTCCTGCATATAAGGCTCATCTTTGTGCTCAACTAAGAATTTGGCAAATTTAGCCAAATAAGTATTTGGGTTTTCTCTCCGGTAAAGGTTTTCCTTTAAGGTGTCAGCATCCAATTTGTATTCTTTTTCAAACTGCCGAGATAAATGAGTAGGCATTTCATTGAAATAATAACCACGAACCAATTGTTTCCCGAAGAAGTTTCCACTAGCCTCGTCCATCAAAATATAACCTAAAGAGATTACATGTTGATTAATCGTTTCGCCATCGAAATATGAACAGTTTGAACCGGTTCCCAAAATACACACTATTGAATGTTCATTTTGTTTTGCTGTAGAATATACAGCAGCATAGGTATCTTCTTTAATAATAAATTCACACTTTGTGAAGATATCTTTAAACACCTTGAGAATGCGATCAACCGTTGTTTGAATTCCGCATCCAGCACCATAAAAATAGAGATGAGTTACCTCATCTCTATTTTGATAAATTTCATAATTATTGATAATACGTTCATTCAAAATCGCAGATGATAATACCTGAGGATTCAATCCCAATGTTTGCGTCGAAAAAAGTATTTTCCCAGAGTTGTCTACAGCAAACCAATCGGTTTTTGTAGAACCACTATCAACAATTAAGTACATACTAAAGCGCGTTAATGTGCTTGGCTAAATCAATTAATTTATTCGAATAACCACACTCATTGTCGTACCATGAGATGATTTTGAAGAAATTAGCATTCAATTCCATTCCTGCTCCAGCATCGAAAATAGATGTTCTTGCATCCCCAATAAAGTCTTGAGAGACAACTGGCTCTTCGGTATACCCTAAAACACCCGCCATATCACTGTTTGCGTGAGCTTGCATTACTTTTTTAATTTCTTCATAACTCGTTGACTTGTTCAAGCGAACCGTTAAATCAACAACAGAAACGTTTGCAGTAGGTACACGAAATGCCATACCAGTTAATTTACCAACCAAAGATGGGATTACTTTTGTTACTGCTTTTGCAGCACCAGTAGAAGCTGGCATAATGTTCACCAAAGAACTTCTTCCTCCTCTAAAGTCTTTGCGAGAGGGACCATCAACTGTAAATTGTGTAGCAGTAGTTGCGTGAACTGTTGTCATAAGGCCTTCTTCTATCCCGAAATTATCATCCAACACTTTTGCAACAGGAGCTAAACAGTTGGTTGTACAAGAAGCATTTGAAACGATGGTTTGATCTGCAGTAGCCTCATTGTGATTAACACCCATAACAAACATAGGTGCATCTGCTGATGGAGCAGAAATCACAACTTTTTTAGCACCACCATCGATGTGGGCTTGCGCCTTTTCAAGGGTTGTGAAAATACCTGTACATTCAGCAACAACCTCAGCACCAAGCGTTCCCCATCCAATATCGGCTGGATTGCGCTCTGCAGTAATCTTAACACGACTTCCGTCTACGATTAGGTCACTACCATCTACTTCTACAGTACCATCGTATTTCCCATGAACAGAGTCATACTTTAATAAATAAGCAAGGTGTTTTACCTCTAATAAATCGTTGATAGCAACAACAGTTACATCATCTTGTTTCATGGCAGAACGAAAAACCATTCTTCCAATTCTTCCAAAGCCGTTAATTCCAATTTTAATTGACATATATATTTAGTTTAATTTAAATTTATTGTTAGATGGACAATATGTCCGTTACTCTCAAAAGGTTACTATTTATTTTTGACTTCCCTTTAATCGCTTCTTCTAAAGGTGTAAGCTCCATTTTATCATTCAAAATACCCACCATGGCTTTTGATTTGCCTTCTCGCAAAGATTCAACTGCATGCACCCCCATTCTTGAGGCCAATACACGGTCAAAACAGCTAGGTGAACCACCTCTTTGCATATGCCCTAAAACCGAAACCCTCACCTCATAATAAGGAAGGTTTTGTTCTACATAAGCAGCTAATTCAAAAACGTTTTTTCCTGTCTTATCTCCTTCAGCAACGACTACTATACTGGAAGACTTTCCAGATTTCTCACTGTGTTTTAAAGATTCAAGCAACTTTCCTAAGCCCCTATCTTCTTCTGGTATAAGGATTTCTTCCGCTCCAGCACCTATCCCAGTATTTAAGGCAATATGACCTGCATCTCTTCCCATTACTTCTACGAAGAATAAACGATTGTGCGAACTTGCTGTATCCCGAATTTTGTCAATTACCTCTACAACGGTATTGAGGGCAGTATCATATCCTAAGGTATACTGCGTCCCTGATATATCATTGTCAATGGTACCAGGTATTCCGATCACCGGAAAATTAAATTCATTTTGAAAAATCAATGCTCCTGTAAAAGATCCGTCTCCTCCAATTACAACCAAGGCATCTATTTCACGTTTCTTAATATTCGCATAAGCTTTTTGGCGGCCTTCGGGGGTTCTGAATTCTAAAGATCGGGCTGACTTTAAAATTGTCCCCCCTTTATTAATAATATTATTCACACTACGTGCATTGGCTGATTTAATTTCATCATCTATCAAACCTTGATAACCATGGTATACGACAAAACACTCATATCCATAAAAAACACTTGTTCTTACCACTGCACGAAGGGCTGCATTCATTCCAGGAGCATCTCCCCCAGAAGTTAAAACAGCAATTCTTTTCATCTCTTTATTCATAAGCGCGTCTAAATTAATGATTATTGCTTTTTAACAATATAGATTCCGTGAAAAAATGCATAAAACAAAAACGACAACGTTTTCAATTGTCTTTGTTATAAAATTCAACAGCATTATTTTGGAATTGATCATTCCCATTAGCGCTCTCTTTGATAGCGTTAATCTTAATTTTTTCAATCAATTCTTGGAAGGTGTTGAAATCGACTTGATAAGACATTCCCATTCCTTGTGTATACCCAAATTCATCACCTAAATAGCGAAATTCATTTTCACGATTAAAGACTTTCGCTTTAAGCGTTCCGCTGTCGTTGAGAATAAAATCAATTTGCACATCCCCAACAATAACAGTTTCCTGTAACCCGTCTATGGGTACCCCTATTTTACCATTGATCAAAATTCGATCGCTTATTTGTGTGGATAAGGTCAGACCTATACGATCTTCGGTTCTTAAATCGAAGGCAGGCGTTTCTTCACCTTGAAGATAGTTCAGGCCTACATTAAGCTTTCCATCATTAGAACCAATAAGTGTGCTAAATACATCGGATGCCTTCTCGTAAAGATTGTTTGTTATTCCTTGTAAGGAAACAGATACATCGCTAATAAAAATTCCCTGAGACAATAGAGATATAGCTTGCAGCTGCCTTCTTTGTTGATCTGATAGACGATAATTAATTTCTGAAACCAATATTCCCGTTGTATTAGGAAATGATATGTCAAAAACAGGATCATCTGGTTTAATTAGGTTTCCAATCAATTGAATGGAAACATCTGTGGGTATTTTACGGTTAAAGTTTGGATTATCAACTAATAATGCAGGGTTAGCTCCACCAGGCACTTGATAAACGGCTTCAACATTCAATTGAGCTTCTAGGGGATCGCCTTCCCAAACAATTGTTCCTCCTTGCTTTACTGAGAATTTTTTATCAATCAACCCTAGGTTTTTGAAATTATAGACGCCCTCATATGTAATGAAATCTCCCCAAATATTAAACTTGCCATCAATGTTTGTCTCAATCAAAATATTTCCAGATCCTCTCCCAGAAAGTGTACTACCAGAACTTTGATCCACAACAATTTCAACCTCAGCATTCCTGTTAATGTCTAGGTCAAAAATCATTTCAAAACCACGAAAAGCTTCATCAAAAGAGGAAATCTCTGTACTTATCTGTTCTTTTTCATTCACTCCTTTTGGCAAAAAATCTATGAAAGACGTATCGGTTAAGCCTTTACTCTCTTTCCAAGGAATAACCAAAGTTGTTCCTTCAGAAGAGCTACCGATCACTTCCAATGTCAACGATTTAGTAGGGCCAGTAAAATTTGCTTCACCTGCGAGATAGCCTTTACCATAAAACAATGCATTAGGATCTTCTGAACGGTTGTAAACCATTAAACGGTCTGTTAATAATTTAATGTTCATTTCCCACCCATTGAAATTGATGTGGCTTAACTGACCATTCAATTGGGCGGTTGTCTTGGTCGCTGTCTCTTCCAAAAGAGCATTATTAAAGTCCAAGGTTCTATCACGAAAAACAATCTCAGTACCTTGCGCCAAGGCATATCGGGTGTTGATACTCGGAATGGACATTCCACTGTCATTCAATATTGCATTACCAGATAGTTTCAAATCCGATGTCGAACCCCATAAATTCAATTTGCCGGTCAGATTCCCTGTAGAATTTGTTATTTTATCCTTCCCGAGGGGTGAAAGAAAAGAAACATCAAAACTAGTTAAATCAAAATCTAAATTAAGGTTTGGTTGATCTTCGGGCACAAAGATAGTACCGGATCCATTAAGCATCGTTAGCTGATTCTTCACCAAAGAAGTCGTCATTTGGTAAGAATTAAATTGTGGGTTACCAGTCATGGTCAATTCAAAATCTCCCATCTCTTTATCGTTAATGGCCAGGCTCCTAACTGCCATATCAATACTTGCGGTCTTTAAACTTGGCGAATTAACCAAATTAATATTGGTCGATAGTTTTCCTCCAAAATTGAACTTCTCTCCCTCCGGTAAAGCTTTGTCCAGATCAAAATTATTTGCCAACAACTGAACAGAGTAATTTTGCTTAGAGCGATAACTTATCGAGGCATCTACTTTCTGATCCTCTGACTCAAAACCGATTGAAGGCAGCGAAATTTCATTGGTTAGATAATCGAATGAAAGAACCGGTTTTTTCTTTGAAGCTAACCTCCAATTCTCACCTCCCAATTGAAATTGTGCCTGTATGATTTCAAAAAGAGAATGATCGTTCGCTTGACTGTAAAGGAAATCAATAGACAAGGAGTCTTTGTCACTAGGGCCGTATAGCGCGCTGAGTGATCCGCTAAGCGCATTGTCAATATTTTTGGTATCCAAGTTGATTTTAGAAAAATAAAGACTATTGCCATAAACTTTTTTAGCAGAAAAACGTGAGAGCAACACTGGGTTATCTCCCATAAACTTCAAGGATATTGATTCAAAATTATATCCATTAAATTGAATAAAAGGAAGGTCAAACTCAAAAAAGGACTGTCCGAGCTGAGAATGAATCATTCCATTTAATCGAATGTCTTCCGGACTAATCACATTTGGATACAAGGCTTTGAGAAGCTTGTCTTTTAACACAAAATCAAAAGCAAAAAATTCAACTTTTTGAAGTGATGGCTTGTAGGGAATCAAAAAAGCCTCCTTGATGGCAGATTCGATAAGCAATGGAATATTTGAATACAAAAAATCCCCATGCAAGCTAAAATCCATAACATCCGAACTATTCATTGAAATTCGATTCATATTTTTACTTTTTTGGACATCAAAAGAAAAATCATCGAATTGATATTCATTCTTATTGTTCGTAATCTCGAACTCAGAAACGTCAATATGCTCCAAATTTCTCATCTTCCCCTTCAAAAGAACATTCGTTTTTAACCGAACATTCGATTGTTCACTTGTCCATCCAAATAATGACAAATTCAGTTCCTCAACCTGAGATAAAAAGGTGAAATCATGGGTGGTTTCAATCCCCTGTTTAAAAGAAAAATTCATTTTTACTTTTTCGTCATCCAAACGACCATCAATGTATAATCCACTAGGAAGCTTGCCACCAACAAACTTTGTGTTCTTAAAAGCTTTGTTTTTCCACAAAAAATCTGACAGATTGAAATCGAAAGAGAATTCTTCAATGGAATTTTCAACTATCCTCCCTTGGGCAGTTCCCTTGCCATTAAGTTGCTTAATAAAATCCTTTTGAATAAAATCACTGCTGTTGAGGTTAGAGAAATCAATCTGTTGAGAAAATGTCCAGTCATTAGTTTTGCGTTTAAGTGCTAGCTCGGTTAATAACAACCCTTCATTTAGCTTTATTTCTGCACTGGCATGCAATGTATTCTTGTGAATATAATCTACTTTGCTTTGGATCTGCATTTTATCCCATGACATATGTAGTAGTTGGTTCTCTGGGGGCAAATAGGCAGCGATAAGCTGTCTAAAATCCTGCTTAGTAATGTAACTGACCAGGTTTTTGGTATTAACCTGAACAAACCCTTCAGGATTTTGCGAAAATTGAAAAAACCCTTTCATTCTGCTTTTGCCAGGTAGGCTTAACTGCAGCTCAGCCATCAGATCTGCAAAACTCCCTTTGACCTTTCCTTCTAGACCAATTTTGGTGGGAGGAATCTTCACTCCTTGGGAAAGAGGAAGTAAATGGGTATTCAGTTCTGCATGGTCAATAGCTAAATCAATTGAAGCCGAATTGCGTAAAGCTTCACTTGTAAGTTCAGTATATTTAAGACTTAAACTTCCCGCCAATTTAAAAGGGCTTGAATTTAGATTAAGGCTTGTCCATTGAATTTTTGAAGGTGTGAAATTTATGTCTCCTGATAAATCCACCGATTCATCATAGTCCTCCAGAAAGAGAGACATCGAATCCATACTTGTACTAAACTCTTTTTCCTCCAAAAGCACATTAGTAAGGGCAAATTCAATGGAAGAAAAACGCTCTGTCTTTCCTGCTTGTCTATTGGAAAGAATCAGTATACCCTCTTCTACCAACAGATGGGCAATGCTTGTACTTGGTGGCTGCTTGGTAGAATCTCTTTTGAGTTTATTGACAAACTGTTTTAAGTTGGATAAATCTTCGTTTTGGTAGGTTGTCAGATGTAATTCTGGAGAAATTATGTGTAGCGAACTAAAGTCATAAGCTCCTCTAAGGACATTCTCTAACTCGGTTAAATCTAATTTAATTTGTGAGATGAGTAATAATGTATCTTTTCTGTGGTCACGAATGAGCACATCGTCAAATTGGATTTTTCCCTGAAGATTAATTTTTGCTTTACCAACTTCTATAGCAGTATCAAAATTATCATTCACTTTTTGGGTGATGGAGTTTGCCAATTGTGTTTGAACTTTTTCTGATGAAAAAAACACCACAAACGCAGCAACAGCTAGCACTATGAGTGCAAGGATGAAGGCGGCTATTTTACGAAGATTTTTGATGAGAAAAGTGTAAATTTACAATTCGTTAAAGTTACTAAATGATTGAACAAAAACCATGCTATATTTTAGCCATTGAATCTTCATGTGATGATACTGCAGCTGCAGTGTTAAAAAACGACATTGTTTTGTCAAATAGTATTGCCAATCAATCTATACATGAGGCCTATGGTGGGGTTGTCCCAGAACTTGCTTCCCGAGCGCACCAGCAAAACATCGTACCTGTCGTTGATCAGGCGATAAAAAAAGCAGGAATCTCCAAACAGGATTTATCAGCGATCGCCTACACGAGGGGCCCAGGATTACTAGGGTCTCTGCTTGTTGGAACTTCATTTGCTAAGTCTTTGAGCATGGGATTATCCATTCCGTTGATAGAAGTAAATCACTTACAAGGACATTTACTCAGTCATTTTATTGACGATGGAAACCCAAATCCACAGTTCCCATTTCTTGGAATTACGGTCTCTGGAGGACATACACAGATTGTGAAAGTGACCAATCATTTTGATATGGAAGAAATAGGAAGAACATTAGACGACGCAATAGGTGAAGCTTTTGACAAATGCGGGAAAGTTTTGGGTTTAGGCTACCCAGCAGGACCACATATTGACCGATTGGCTAAGGAGGGGAATGCTAAGGCTTTTCACTTCCCAATCCCTAAAGTTAGTGGTCTAGATGTTAGTTACAGTGGCTTTAAAACCGCCGTGATTAACTTTTTGCACAAAAACACACAAAAAAATGATGCATTTATTAAAGAAAATTTAGCTGATTTGTGTGCCTCCATTCAACTCACATTGATTGAAATTATTTTCACAAAAATAACGAAGGCCGTAGAGCTCACTGGCATCACTGAGATTGCCATTGGTGGTGGGGTTTCTGCCAACTCAGGCTTACGAAATAAGCTACAAGAAACTGCAAAAGAGAACGGTTGGACTGTACACATTCCCCCTTTTGCATTTACAACTGACAATGCGGCCATGATTGGAATTGTTGGATATTTAAAATATCGTCAAGAATCATATGGCACGCTCGATCAGTCTGCCACCGCTCGCTTACCTATTTAATATGGATTTATTTTACCTACCCGAACTTGAACAAACCACAGGTGATCTTCTTTTTTCAAAAGAAGAGAGTAAACACATCAATAAAGTCCTTCGTAAAAAACAAGGAGAAAAGGTTAGCGCAACCAATGGAAAAGGACTAGAAGTAGTCATCCAACTTACCGTTTTAGGAACAAACCAAGTTCATGGAATAATTATTGAAGCCAAAGAGTACCCTCCACTCCCCTATCAATTGCATATTGCAATTTCACCAACAAAAAATATGAGTCGCTTTGAATGGTTTTTAGAAAAAGCAACCGAAATTGGCATACATCAAATCACTCCGCTGTTGTGTTCGCATTCTGAGCGAAAAACCATCAAACCCGAACGTTTAGAAAAAATCATAACAGCTGCTCTTAAGCAATCACAACAATTTTATCGTCCGCAATTGAACCCCTTAACATCTTACAAAACCTTCATTGACAAAAACGCCAATGGATTGATTGCACATTGCAGAGAAGGAGATAAACCATCCTTGTTTTCTGAGGCAAGTGTAGCGGGTCAACTTACTATTCTGATCGGTCCAGAGGGAGACTTCAGTGAAGAAGAAATTAAGCAAGCACTCAACAAAAACTTCAAAGCTATTAATCTTGGAAAACAACGCCTCAGAACAGAAACAGCAGCCATTGTTGCTTGCCATACCATTGCGCTAAAAGCACAATAATTTTTTTCTATCTTTAATACATGAATCCAAACCAACTAGCACAGGGAATTATACGCGCAATCATCTATTCAATTTTAATCGGATTAGGTGTATATGCTATCTATCTGTTGAGTTCCTTAATTGTTTTTATTGCAATTGCGGCCGTCACTTCTTTGATTGGAAGACCCATTACAGTTTTCCTAAAACAGAAACTTAAATTCAGTAACTCAATTGCTGTCATAAGCACGATGAGTATTTTAATCATCCTGCTTTTTGGAATCCTATCATTATTTGTACCACTGATTATCCAGCAAGGAGAAAACTTATCATTGCTCGATGTAAACGCACTTGAAACAAAAATCAATCTACTTTTTGAAGAAATTGCGATCTATTTCAACTGGCAAGAAACCAATTGGAAAAATTGGCTCTTAGAAAAAGATTGGATGAATACATTAAACCTTGAAGTACTTCCTGAATTTTTAAACTCACTATTAGGGTGGGTCTCTGGGTTCACTGTTGCACTCTTTTCAATCCTCTTTATCACTTTCTTTTTACTAAAAGACGCTCAATTGATGGAACGAACCGTTTTACTACTCTTCAGTAGTAAAAACCACAGTCGATTGCAGGCTTCATTTGAAAAAATCAAAAATCTCCTTTCACGCTATTTCATTGGTCTATTACTTCAAATAAGCATCCTTTTCGTAATCTATAGTATCATTTTGGTGATTTTTGGCATCAAAAACGCCCTAATCATAGCCTTCCTTTGTGCTTTACTCAATTTAATTCCCTACATCGGTCCACTCATAGGTGGTATGCTAATGTTGCTACTTACCATGACTGCGAACCTTGAGGCTGACTTTAGCTCGGTTATTTTGCCCAAAAGTTTATACGTAATGATCGGTTTCGTTTTGGGGCAATTGGTGGACAACTTTTTCAGTCAACCCTATATATTTTCGAACTCAGTTAAATCACATCCATTAGAAATTTTCATTGTTATTCTTATATCAGGAATCTTATTTGGAACCGTTGGTTTGATCGTAGCTATTCCATGCTACACTGCATTGAAAGTGATTTTTAAAGAATTTTATGCAGATAATAAAATTGTTCAATCGCTAACCAAAGATTTATGAAAAAGCTAAATCTCTTTGCTCTTATGGCTTTCATTTTTCTAGGAAAAACGACTCTTGAGGCGCAAAAATTATCTCGGATCGAGAAGAAAATTGTTCAAAAAGTAAAAACCTATGAGGTCGAATCCGTTGCTTTCCTAGAAAAAGTAGTTAACATAAACAGTGGCACCATGCATCTTGAGGGTGTAAGAGCTGTGGGGAGAGAATTCAATTCAGCCTTTAAAGCCATAAACTTCAATACTGAATGGATTGAAATGCCCATAGAGATGAATCGTGCAGGACATCTATTTGCTTCAATCAAAGGATCAAAAGGCAAAAAATTATTACTCATTGGACACCTAGATACCGTTTTTGAGGCAGATAGTCCATTTCAAACCTTTCAGCGAAAAGATAGCATTGCCTATGCTCCTGGCGGAAATGACATGAAAGGAGGCGATGTAGTTATTCTGTATGCGCTGAAGGTATTACATGAATTGAATCTTTTGAACGATAGAACCATAACCGTTGCATTTACTGGGGATGAAGAAAGCACGGGAAAACCGCTTAGCATTTCTAGAAAAGACCTCATTGAAGCAGCAAAAATAAGTGACATTGCCTTGGGGTTTGAAACAGCTACTGGTTTTAATAATGCGACCATTGCGCGAAGAGGTGCCTCAGGATGGAAAGTTGAAACAGCAGGAAAAAGAGCACATTCCTCTGGAGTATTTAGCGAACGAACAGGAGCAGGAGCGATTTTTGAAATGAGTCGAATTTTACACCAATTTTATCAAGAAGTACGCGGGGAGCAGTACCTTACTTTTAACCCTGGAAATATTCTAGGAGGAACCTTCGTAGACTATGATAAAATGAAAAGTAGCGGAACAGCTTTTGGTAAAACAAATGTTGTTGCACAAACAGCCGTTGTTCATGGAGGATTGCGCTTTATCTCAGAAGAGCAAAAAGAAAATGCACGAAGAAAAATGCGTACGATTGTGGCTAACAACCTTCCCTCAACTACTGCTACCATTACGTTTACAGATAGTTATCCCGCTATGGGGCCAACAACAGCTAACAGGGAACTATTGGATGAATTGAGCCTTGTTAGTGAGGCCTTGGGGTATGGAAAAGTGGCTGCCTATGACCCAGGTAAACGGGGTGCTGCAGACATCTCTTTCGTTGCCGATTATGTAAATGGGCTGGATGGTCTTGGTAGTATGGGGACAGGAGCGCACACACCTCAGGAAACTGTTAACTTGGCAACATTTAACGCCTTAATTCAACGAACTGCAGTGTTCATTTATCGATTAACCAGAGATTAAGCAAAGCGTTTCAACAAGTCTTGCTGTGCTTTGATTGCTGCTAAAAAATTTTTCTTTAATCGCTCGACCAATAGATTGGTAGAAACAACATCTTGAATGGTCGTTACCCCCTGGCCTGCTGACCAGATTGTTTTCCAAGCTTTGGCCTCTGCCTTAGCCGCATCTAATTCACTTCCAAAATCGATTTTCTTACTGTTTCCCCATTGGTCCTCTGTAATGCCCATGGCTTCTAAACTCGGGCGTAAAAAATTAGCACTTACACCAGAAACTGCAGCTGTATACACTATATCACTAGCAGAGCTTTCTATAATCATTTGGCGATAGGCAGAGTCTGCATTTGACTCATGCACATTAATGAACCGGGTGCCCATGTAAGCTAAGTCAGCTCCCATTTGTAGGGCAGATGCAATATCGCGTCCAGTAGAAATACAACCCGACAATAAAATGGTCTTATCAAAAAATTGACGCACTTCAGCTACCAAAGACATTGGGTTAGTTACCCCAGCGTGACCACCTGCACCCGCAGAGACGAGGATCAACCCATCTACCCCAGCCTCGGCTGCTTTTTCGGCATGGCGCTTTTTGATGATATCGTGAAACACTAGGCCACCATATGCATGAACAACCTCTATAAGCTGGGGTACTGCCCCTAGAGAAGTTATAATTAGAGGAACTTCGTGTTTTGCACAAATGGCTAAATCTGCTTCCAAACGAGGATTGGTTTGATGCACAATTAAATTGACCCCAAAAGGAGCTGCTTTTTTTCCTGTGCTAGCTTCAAAATCAGCTAACGCCTCTTTTATTTGAATGACCCACGATTCAAATCCATCGGTTGATCGCTGGTTCAATGCAGGAAAGGTACCTACTATTCCATTCTTGCAACATTCAATCACCAGTTGTGGACCCGATATGAGAAACATTGGCGCGGCAACTACAGGCAAATTTAAATGGTCAATAAAGGCTGCTTTCATACTACTTCTTTAATAATAGGGTCCACTCAAATGAAAAGCTAGATACTTGTTGGCCATTTTCGTTTACCCCAACGGCATCTAACCAAACAGTTTGCGGTTCTCCAGTAGTAACTAATTTTTCTATGGTTGCACGCGCTTCTTCACCTTGATTACAGGTGAAATTAATTCTGCCTGTAGCTTTCTTTGTGAAACTGGCCTTGTTATTCAATACCAACATGGATATATTTTGTTTGCTTCGCTGTATTTCTTGGGTCAATAATATCCCCGTGGGAAACTCAGCAGCCATACCTTGAACAGCCCAAAACATTGACTTATATGGGTTTTGATTGATCCAACGATGCTTAATGCTTGCGGTAGAACTACGATCGTCCAAATGTGTCAATCGTACACCAGTAATCCAAGCTGCTGGTAGTTTAAAAAGGGTAAATAAGGTGTATTTAAAATAGCTCATTTTCATAAAATAAGTAAGCTACAATTTAAG
>JAKMEK010000074.1 GCA_022425945.1 Flavobacteriaceae bacterium | reverse complement strand
GAAAAGCCACGTTGTCCAAAAGCAGCTTCAGACCAAAGAATGTTGTCTTCAATCCACGTTGCAGAAATCGCGTCGTTGGGAATACTCAAGACCTCCTGGAACAAAGGCAAGCTTTTGTGCGTGAATTCCGAAGCGAGTTCATTTAATTTGGTTTGTTTTTGTGCGTTCGCACTAAAGTAACCTAGCAAGATAAAGAAGAGAACTTTTTTCATTTTAATCAGTTTTTTGGTCAAAGTCAAGGAGGTTTTCCTCGAGAGGCGGACTTAACGGTGTTGCTGACGGAATTTCGTCCAATCGACTTACATCTTTTAATTTTCGTTCAATGGCGCGGGTACGCACGCCCATCACGTCATCCAATTGGCTGAGTCCGGTCTGGATGTTCTTTTGTGCTTTTTGCATCATGCCACCAAAGTTGCCAAATTCTTTTTTGACTTCTCCCAAAACATTCCAAACCTCACTAGAGCGTTTTTGAATGGCCAAGGTTTTGAAGCCCATTTGTAAGCTGTTTAAAATCGCCGCTAGGGTAGTGGGTCCAGTGACAATGACTTTGTAATCGCGTTGTAAGCTTTCCAAAAGAGCTGCCTTGCGAACGACTTCAGCATAGATACCCTCAAAGGGAAGGAACATGATGGCAAAATCAGTAGTGTTTGGGGGGTCAATATATTTATCTCGGATGTCTTTGGCCATTTTTTTGATGGTTGTTTCCAGCTCTTTTTGTGCTTGTTCTACAAGAGCGACCGTTCCGTCTTCATAGGCGTTTTGGAGGTGTTCGTAAATGTCTTTGGGGAATTTAGCATCAACAGGGATCCAAACAGGGGCATTGTTATTGTCTTTTCCAGGAAGTTTAATGGCAAATTCAACATTGGCATCACTGCCAATTTTTGTTTTTACATTAGCCTCATATTGATCGGGAGCTAAAATGTTTTCGAGCAGCATAGAGAGTTGTACTTCGCCAAAACCACCCCGCATTTTTACATTGCTCAACACCTTTTTTAATCCTCCAACATCATTGGCCAATGTTTTCATTTCACCCAAACCTTCTTGTACCGACTTAAGCTGTTTGCCGACAGTTTCGAACGATTGACTGAGTCGTTCATTGAGGGTTTTTTGTAGCTTTTCATCTACTGTTTTGCGCACTTCAGATAGTTGTTTGCTATTGTCTTCACGCAATTCTTTCAATTGTCGTTCAACGGTCTCGCGTACTTCTTTAATCCGCTTTTCAGCATCTAAGTTCAGTTGGTTTTGCTTTTCATTGAGTGCACTAAAGCGCTCTTTAAGCAGTTCGTTTAGTCGACGAGAGTTGTTTTCAAAACGCTCTTCAAACTGTGTTAGCGACTTGGTCAATTCTTCTCGCTGGCTTTTGAATGCAACTTGATTTTCCTCACGATTGCGCTGAAATTCGTCCTTCATTTGTTTGTCGGTTTGCCCAAGCTGTTGGTCAAATCGAGTCAAAGCAGATTGGGTGTCAGCCGTTGTTGTCTCACTTTTTTTTGTCAATAAGAGAAAGAGGTTTGCGCCTACCAGTAGGGCAATTACTCCAAGTAAAATCAGTTCCATAAATGTTGTTGAGCTTTCGGTCTAAGGTAGGAAAAGTTCTGTTATTTTGTCCAATCCCAAATGACGATATTCCATTGATCGGTTGCGTCGGTAAAGGTGTGAAGCAATTCAAAGCCTACTTTTTCATGCGCCCTAATGGAGCGAAGGTTACGGGTAGAAATTTCGGTGATGCAATAGTCGTATTGAGGGGACAGCTTTTCTCTATGGGCAGCGTAAAGCTCGTTTAAAAGCCCTTTTCCCCTGTAGCTTTTTTCAATACACACTTGCCCCATCACATAGTAGGATAAATCGTTCACGGGAATTCCGTTGTAGTGAAGGCTGTCCAAAAGCTCAAATAAGGGAATGAGAACGGGAATAACCGTTCTTAATTCTTGAGGCATTACTAAGGCATAAGCGGCCAATTTTCCTGCATCATCAGCGATTATTTGTGTGGAGAGGGCCTGCATTTTTTGCAGCTCTTCCTTACTGTGTTCTACGGTGACAAAACCCTGCTCTTCTTGCTCTTTTTTGCTTAGAAAAGATTTTGTGTTTTGTTGTTGTAAGGAAAGAATTTTGGGTAAATCAGTATCATTTGCCCAACGGACCAACAGCATTAGTCATTCAATTTTAAGACGGCCATAAATGCTTGTTGTGGAATTTCAACATTCCCAACTTGGCGCATTTTTTTCTTCCCCTTTTTCTGTTTCTCAAGAAGTTTTCTTTTGCGGGAAATGTCTCCTCCATAACATTTGGCGGTTACATCTTTACGCAAAGCTTTGATGGTCTCTCGCGAAATGATTTTTGCACCAATGGCTGCTTGTACAGGAATATCAAATTGTTGACGTGGGATGAGTTCGCGTAATTTCTCACACATTTTTTTCCCAATTGAATAGGCGTTGTCAGCATGAATCAAGGCCGACAAAGCATCTACTTGATTTGCATTGAGAAGAATGTCAACCTTTACCAATTTAGAAGCGCGCATTCCTAATGGAGAGTAATCGAAAGAGGCATAACCTTTGGAAACCGTTTTAAGGCGGTCATAAAAATCGAAGACAATTTCTGCAAGGGGCATTTCAAAAGAAAGCTCGACCCGTTCTGTTGTGAGGTAGGTCTGGTTAGTGATTTGACCGCGTTTTTCAATACAAAGCGACATTACGTTTCCTACAAAGTCTGCTTTGGTAATGATGGTTGCACGGATATAGGGTTCTTCAACACGATCCATTCCAGAAGGATCGGGTAAGTCTGAAGGATTGTTCACCAGCAGAATTTCGTCAGGATTTTTACGGGTATAGGCGTGGTAGGAAACGTTTGGAACGGTCGTGATGACCGACATGTTGAACTCGCGCTCTAAACGCTCCTGAATAATTTCTAAATGCAACATTCCCAAAAAGCCACATCGGAAACCAAAACCAAGGGCAGCCGAACTTTCGGGGGAAAAGACCAGCGAAGCATCGTTCAATTGTAGTTTTTCCATGGAGGCGCGAAGCTCTTCATAGTCCTCGGTGTCTACCGGATAAATACCGGCAAAGACCATGGGTTTTACTTCTTCAAAGCCGTCAATAGCATTTTGGGTTGGATTTTCAGGAGTGGTAATGGTATCTCCAACCTTCACTTCTTTAGCTTCTTTAATTCCTGTGATGAGGTAACCCACATCACCTGCAGAAATTTCTTTTTTGGGCTCTTGTTTCAGTTTTAAGGTTCCAATTTCATCAGCATTATACGTTTTTTGTGTTGCGATGAATTGTATTTTTTGTCCTTTGCGAATGCGACCGTTTAAGATACGGAAATAGGTTTCTACACCACGGAAAGGGTTGTAAACAGAATCAAAGATAAGGGCTTGTAAAGATTCGTCCGGACTTCCTTTAGGTGCGGGGATACGGTCAATAATGGCTGTGAGTATGTCTTGAATTCCAAGGCCAGTTTTTGCCGAAGCAGGAATAACTTCTTCGGGGGTACATCCGAGTAAATCGACGATGTCGTCAGTTACTTCCTCAGGGTTAGCTGACGGAAGATCTACCTTGTTTAAAACGGGAATTATTTCTAGGTCGTTTTCTAAGGCTAGATATAGGTTCGAAATGGTTTGTGCTTGTATGCTTTGTGCCGCGTCTACAATAAGGAGCGCACCTTCACAAGCAGCGATGGATCGTGAAACCTCATACGAAAAATCAACGTGGCCAGGGGTATCAATTAGGTTGAGCACAAAGGTTTCACCCTCGTGGGTATATTCCATTTGTATCGCATGCGATTTAATGGTGATCCCTCGTTCGCGCTCCAAGTCCATGCTGTCCAATAGCTGGTCTTGCTTTTCACGTTCTGTTACCGCTCCGGTAAAATCGAGCAAACGGTCGGCCAGGGTGCTTTTTCCGTGGTCGATGTGAGCAATGATGCAAAAATTTCTAATGTTTTTCATTCGGCGCCGTCTTTCATAGCCTTGCAAATATAAGGCTTTGTGGGGAGGCTTTTTTGCTTATTTTTGTAAAAAATTACCCAATGGTTAAAATTGGAAATATCGAACTTCCCGCCTTTCCCCTCTTACTTGCTCCTATGGAGGATGTGAGTGATCCGCCTTTTCGCGCTTTGTGCAAAGAGAATGGCGCAGACGTGGTTTACACTGAGTTTATTTCGAGTGAGGGATTGATTCGCGATGCAGCAAAGAGTGTTCAAAAGCTCGATATTTATGAAAAGGAACGACCCGTAGGGATTCAGATTTTTGGCGCTAATATAGATTCTATGTTGCGTTCTGTCGAGATTGTTGAAGCTTCAAAGCCAGACATTATCGACATAAATTTTGGCTGTCCAGTAAAGAAAGTTGTCTGTAAAGGTGCTGGAGCCGGAATTTTGAAAGACATTCCAATGATGGTTAAGTTAACCAAAGAAATGGTAAAGCACACTTCTTTGCCCATCACGGTGAAGACACGCTTGGGTTGGGATCACGATTCAATTAAAATTGTGGAAGTGGCCGAACGTTTGCAAGATGTTGGCTGTGCTGCAATTTCTATTCATGGTCGGACAAGAGCACAAATGTACAAGGGAGATGCCGATTGGCGACCAATAGCAGAAGTGAAGAACAATCCTCGCATGCACATTCCTGTTTTTGGGAATGGGGATGTCAATACACCCGAGCGAGCGGTTGAAATGCGCGATCAATATGGTCTAGACGGTGCAATGATTGGTAGGGCTAGTATCGGCAATCCATGGTTTTTCAATCAGGTGAAACACTTTATTGCTACGGGAACACACCTTCCTTCACCAAGTATTCCTGAGCGTGTAGAAGCTGCCCGCCGTCACTTAGAAATGTCGATTGCGTGGAAAGGTGAGGTTTTGGGTGTGCTGGAAACCCGCCGACATTACACGAATTATTTCAAAGGTATTCCAAATTTTAAGGAGTACCGCACCCGTATGGTTACCTCAAATGCCTCAGCAGATGTTTTTGCCGCCTTGGCTGATGTGAAGCGCGATTGGAGTGATTATGTGATGGCTTAGTCGAGTGCGACTTGCTTATCCATTTTTCGCGTAGCCCAAAAAGCGGCGAAGGTGCCTAAAACGAAAATGGTGCTAAAGACAATAAAAAAGTTATTCAAATCAAATTGTACAGGGTAGGCCAAATTGGTTCCAGGAACATATAAGAAAGGAAATAACTGCTGCAAGAGGACCAAAAGACTTCCAATAACGATCCCTAAACCTCCGCCAACCCAGCTAATTAATCCACCGAGGTAGAAAAAAACGTGCTGAATTTCTTTAGGCAATAAGCCCATTGCATATAAGATGCGTAGTTGCGGTTTTTTATCCAAGAACATCATAATGAGCGCTCCCACAACATTGAACAAGGCAATGATGATGACGAGGCTAAAAATAAGGTATACAGCAACATTTTCAGTATTCAGCATTTTGTATAAAGCGGCATTGAGTTGTGCCCGATCAAGAACAGTAACCTCTTGCCCTAGGATGGCTTGAATCTCTTTTTCAGCAGAGGGAAGATCTTTTATTCCGGTGGTTTTGATGTCGACATAAGTGTATTCATCTTGCCCACGCTGAAGCAGTCGTCTTGCGAAATCAATTTTAGCAAAAAGGAATTTTTTATCAATCTCTTCATTGGCAAAATAAATTCCAGCAACCAAGGCCGTTTGATTAACAAAAGGGTTTTGACCTATGCCGACACCGCCTTTTCGCTTAGGCGAAGTAAGGGTTAAAAAATCAGTGTAATCGTATACACCAAGGCTAAGTGCGCGGGCAATTCCGCCACCAATAATGACCTCGTCAAAATCGTTCACAAACCAATCACCGCTCACAATTAAGCTGTCGATTGGGACAACACTTTGGTAGTTGTTTTCCACCCCTTTGAGGTAAGCCACATGGTTTTTGTTTCGGAAGTTTAAAAAAACTTTTTCTTCCAGCAATGGGGTGGCAGACTCTACAAATGCAAGCTCACTGAGGGCTGCAATTTGCACAGAATCTACTCGAAGAATTTTCCCTTGAACAGCTTCAACACGAAGGTCAGGATCAAAGGAGTTGGAGAAAGAGAGGCCAAAATCTTTTAGGCCACTAAAGGCGCTAAGCACAATAAAAAGGGAGGCCGTTGCAACCAAAACAACCCCAATGGAAATTAGGTTAATGAGGTTAATTATGCTCTGTTTGCTTTTTGAAAAAAAGTAGCGCAATGCGATAAAAAAGGGGACACGCACGGTTTATTTCTTTTTGCGTTTTTCAAGTTTCTCGCGATTGAGAATTGGGTTTTCAGTTGCCTTCAGTGCAGCATCGATGCCTTCGATATAGTCCAATGAGTCATCTAAGAAAAAGAGGAGTTCAGGAATACGTCTTAATTCGTTTCTTAGCAGCTGTGCTAAATCGTGCTTTACTTGAAACGCATTGGACTGAATGCCCTCTAGCCATTTGTCGGCTTCTTTTGAAGGGAAGAGGCTGAGGTATATTTTTGCTACAGACAAATCGACCGTTACGCTTACTTTCGTCACGGACACCAATAGGTTGTTCACCCCTTCTTTACGGATGGCTCCTTGGAGTAATTGCGCAATTTCTTGTTGCAATAAGGCGGCTATTTTTTTCTGTCTAGGACTTTCCATGTTGTGATTATTGGGTAAAATTAAGCATATTTGTTGGACTAATTTTTTTCAAATGCAAAAGCCTTTCTTTTCTGGCCTATTCTTCGGCTTTTTTTTGTTCTTTCAGCTGTTACAGGGGCAGCAAAACACCGCGGAGATTAGCGCATTAATTTTTCAGAAAACAAATGCTTTGCGCGCGGCAAAGGGCTTGCCCGCTTTTCAACCATTGGACAGTTTGAATCAATTGGCTCAGTACCACAGCGATAATATGGTCTCCAAAAACTTTTACGATCATATTGACCCTGAAGGGCTTAATCCAGTGACGCGAGCGGAAAAGCTTGGGATACAAGCTTGGCGAAGAAAGGGAAATCGATTCATCGGCATAGCAGAAAACATTGCACAAGTTCCTTGGTTTGAAAATGTACTTGGCTGTGGCGACACTCGCTCTGCTGAAGCCTTGGCCGAATGTATGGTGGAGGGATGGAAAAACAGCCCCCCTCATTACAAAAATATTCTTGGAGATTATGTTTACCTGGGCGTAGGAATTCAGTTTACCCCAAAAGCAATGGGCTATGGGACACAGGTTTTTCGTTAGTCCTCGCGTTCCCATTTATAGTCTCCGTTGAGACGAAAGCTTCCTAAGTGTTCTTTGTTCCAGTTAGAAGGAGCGATTAACGAAAGGAAATTCTCTCCGTTTTCACCAGCATAGAGATGATAACGTTCACCAACGATGGGTTCGAACTTAAATTTTGCAGAATAGACTTGTTGGGTGTCTGCAGCTAGGGTAACGAAGGATTTAATTTTGTTTTGAAGGTCGGTGAGCTCTGCTTGAAATTGCTTAGAAACCTTGTCTACTCCTTTCTTTTTGAAGGCGTCAACATTAGGAATAGAGATGACAGGACTACTGTTCGATGTTGCATAAGGAAGTAGTTTGGAGATGTACTCTTTGCTTTCCTCATCCCAGGCAACCCCGTCAGGTTTTTTAGAAGATTTCATTATGCGCTCTTTTTTAGCAAAAGTAGTGAGGAAAAACGAAAAACAAGCGCTTCCTGCATGAAAGCCAGTTATTTATTCTTCATTTTTCGAATAGCATTGTAACCTACAACGATAAGCGCAAATAAAAATCCGTAAACCAAGATGTTTGTGATAAAATATCCCATAGTCTCCAAAGTACAAAAATTAGAAAGACTAAAGAAATCACTAGTGTGAAGCAGAAAGGGTGATTCCATAAAAAATAATGTAGTTTTGTGTCGTTAAAAGAAACCCATGGTTATACTTTCTGCTCTTTTTGCCATCACGTTAGCGATGCTGATTATTTGGCGCTCAAGCGATGGCTTTGAAGTGGCCTCAGGCTATTTGGGGCGCAATCTTACAGATGGGGTGCGCGGAGCGACCATTAATGCTGTCGGAAGCTCAATCCCCGAATTGTTTACCACCCTTTTCAGTTTAATGCTGTTGGGTGAAGTAGACAACTTTGCTTTTGGAATAGGAACCACTGCCGGAAGTGCCATTTTTAATGGAATGATTATCCCGGCGGTTGTCATTATTGCGGTAATTGGGTATGGAATAGCAAATAAGGTAAATGTTTCTAGAAAGGTTATTCTTCGTGATGGTATTGGTTTAATCATCGCCGAGTTGATTTTGATTTATATGGTTTCTGGGAACCACCTCACTTGGTGGCATGGTCTAGGCTTGATGTCCACTTACGTGGTATATGTTGCCTATATGTTTATGACCATGCAAAAGAAAGCTTCACAAGATCAAAAAGAGCTAGAAGACGAAAAGGAGTACCCTATTGGTCGAAAACCAACCGTGTTAAAATCATTCATAACGATGGACTTTGAGCATGTTTTCATCCGAAAACAAATCAATACATTAAACGCCTGGGTCCTATTGCTTTTTTCCATGCTAATTATCGGATTGGCGTGTATTGTCTTAATTCATTCCTGTGAATTACTATCTGTTGAAATGGGGATTGCTCCTTATTTTATCGCTGTAGTTTTAGCTTCAGCAGCCACAAGTGTTCCCGATACTATTTTGTCTTACCGAGATGCCGTTGCAGGTAACTATGATGATGCGGTAGCCAATGCGTTGGGAAGCAATATTTTTGACATCTGTTTTGCCCTTGGTTTTCCTTTGTTTGCGTTTACGCTTTTCAATGGTCCTATAGAAATGACCCAAGAAACAGTAGCCAATGTGGCAGAATTGCAAGCAAGTCTAGTCTTTTTAACCATTATTGCTTTTTTGATTTATTACTTCAACACAGGATTGCGTAAAGTCCACGCTTATTTATTGCTTTCGCTTTACGTCCTTTTCATCGGCTTTATTTTTGCCAAAGCCTACGAATTTGAATGGGCAATTCGTTTAGGAGAAGTACTCGCATCTTGGATTCCTACTGCAGCCTAATGTGGAAGTTTCTTTTGGAGTAAGCCATAACAAAAAGTACCTAGCGTAGCAGAAGCGATGACCACAAGTATGGGCAAAAATCCGGCCCCCAATACGGTAAACATTGGCCCTGGGCAAGCGCCTGAAATGGCCCAACCAAACCCAAAAAACACTCCGCCAAACAGATATCGCTTCCATCCACTTTCCTTGTTAGGGATGACAATCGGTTCTCCGTCTATGACAGAAGAGATGTTAAAGCGCTTTAGCAGATAAGTGACGATTGCTCCACAGAACAAGGCAGATCCGATAATGCCGTACATATGAAAAGCCTTGAATTGAAACATTTCATAAATTCTAAACCAAGAAGCTGCTTCTGATTTAAACATGGTGATGCCAAAAAGGATACCGATAAAAAAATAGATAAGAGTCCGCATTAGAATAGAATTGGAAGGATGAAATGATTGACGATAAGCCCACCAGCAAAAAAGCCAATAACGGCAATAAGCGAGGGAAGTTGAAAATTACTGAGTCCAGAAATGGCATGTCCAGAGGTACATCCACCAGCGTAGCGAGCGCCAAAACCAACGAAAAAGCCGCCCAAGCTTAGAAGAAAGATGGACTTAATTGAGCCGAAGGCCTCCAGACTAAAGAGTTGTGCAGGCATATAACTTTGGCCGGCATCTAGGATGCCGAATTCATTTAATTGAGCAATGGTTTCTGGGCTAATGGCCACCGCAGTAGAACTGCTTAGGTAGTTTGCTGCAATGAACCCACCTAAAATAGCACCGCTAGCAACAACCAAGTTCCATCGTTGCGCTTTCCAGTCAAATTGAAAAAAAGACACTTTTTTCCCAGCGCCCATTGCGGCGCAAAGTGTTCGAAGGTTGGAAGACATTCCAAAGGATTTCCCGGTCCACAGAAGTAAGAAAAGAACGAGGGCAATCATTGGGCCACTAAAATACCAGGGCCAAGGCTGTAATAAAAATTCGATCATTGTTTTATAAAGTTGATGGACAAATATAGTCGGTTAATATGACGTTTGTTTCTTTTATTGCTTTGAAGCCACCTTTGACATCAATGAGGTTATGAATACCCCTTTTTTTCAAGAGAGAGGCCGCGATAACAGATCGATAGCCCCCTGCACAATGGATGAAAAAAGTCCCTTTTTCTGGAAATTCGGAAAGGTGATCGTTTAAAAATTCTAGAGAAACATTGTTGGCACCATCTATGTGTTCCGAGAGGTATTCTCCTTCTTTTCGAACATCAAAAACAGGCAAAGAACTCTCTTTTATTTCTTTTGCAAAGCTTTCAGCACTAACACCGCTAATGCTGTCAAAGTCTTTTCCTTGCGCTTTCCAAGCATCAAAACTACCGTCTAAATACCCAAGGGTTTGATCGAAGCCAACACGCGACAAACGCGTGATGGTTTCTTCTTCACGACCAGTAGGAGCAACCAAGAGGATGGGTTGTTTTACATCGGCAATTAGTGCTCCTACCCAAGGAGCAAAGCCGCCGTCAATTCCAATGAAAATGGACTGTGGAATATGTCCTTTCACAAAATCGTCTTGGTGACGGACATCCAATACAATAGCACCTTCGGAATTGGCGATTTGTTCAAAAGCGTCTGGTGACAAGGCATGTGTGCCTCTTTCAATCACTTGGCCGATATCTTCATAGCCACTTTTGTTGAGTTTTACATTGAGTGGGAAATAGGAAGGAGGAGGAAGAAGACCATCGGTTACTTCCTTGATAAATTCTTCTTTAGACATGTCTTGGCGAAGCGCGTAGTTCATTTTCTTTTGGTTTCCCAAACTATCTACGGTTTCTTTCATCATGTTTTTTCCGCAGGCAGAGCCGGCACCATGGGCGGGGTATACAATAACTTCATCAGAGAGCGGCATTATTTTAGTGCGTAAGCTCTCAAAGAGCATTCCGGCTAAATCTTCTTGCGTCATGGTGGCTGCTTTTTGGGCTAAGTCGGGTCGTCCAACATCGCCCAGAAAAAGGGTGTCGCCACTAAAAATGGCATGATCTTTTCCGTTTTTGTCACGAAGTAAATAGGTTGTGCTTTCTAGGGTGTGGCCGGGTGTATGCAGCGCAACAATGCTGATTTCGCCTAATGGAAAAACCTCTTCATCTTTGGCAATATGTACGTCAAAATCTGGATTTGCGTTGGGCCCATAAACAATGGGAGCTCCTGTTTTTTTGGAAAGCGTAAGGTGACCACTCACAAAGTCTGCATGAAAGTGCGTTTCAAAAATGTATTTCACTTGAGCCTTGTCGCTTTCGACGCGATCCAAATAGGGTTGAACTTCTCTCAAGGGGTCAATGATGGCAACCTCGCCTTGACTTTCGATGTAATAAGCTCCCTGAGAAAGGCAGCCAGTATAAATTTGTTCTATGGTCATAGTCGGTATAAAATTAAGCGTTATTTCGTTGTTTAGCGATGTTTTGTTCAATTTCAGTTGGGGCTTTTCCCTCAATGGCATTTAAGGCAGCCTCTAGGGAAGAATAGAAGAAAAAATGATTAAAGCGAGTTGTTAAACCCACTTTGTGAAATTGATCTCTTATGGGGCCGTTAAGCCCTGTCAAGTATAGATTAATCTTTTTATCCCTTAATTCTTCGCAAAAAGCGGAGAGCATTTCAAGTGCACTTGCATCGATGTAGTTGATAGGAGCAGCAGCGAGAACAAGCTGTTTAATGGGGTTTTTTTGTTGGTCAATTAGGGCAGAGACCTGTTGTTTAAAGTAACGTTGATTTCCAAAGAAAAGTTGTCCGTCATAACGTAGTATAAGCACTTCAGAATAGGTAGTGACATCATTTGAAAAGCGGTCTACATTTTTAAAATAGTGAGTGTTTTTGATGCGCCCTAAAACGGCAATATGTGGGCGAGTATTTTGATACACCATATATAACAAGGCAGCAAACACACCTAGCAAAATGCCTTGAGTAATCCCAATAAACAGAGTGACTGCAAAAGTAAATAGCAGTATGTAAAATTCGGCGCGGTTATTTTTCCACAGCTGATGCGGATAATTCAAGTCGATCAGTTTTCCTACAGCGACCAAGATGATTGCCCCTAGAATAGCGGTGGGTAAATGATAGAAAAAGGAGGTAAAAAAGACCAAGGTTAACCCTACAACAGCTGCGCTAAAAAGAGCTGCTACTCCTGTTTTTGCCCCTGCATCATGATTGACAGCTGTTCTAGAAAACCCTCCAGTGGTCGGATAGGCCTGAAACAAACCCCCAACGATGTTTGCGCTTCCAAGAGCAATGAGCTCTTGATTGGGGTTGAGGTCATTTGTTTTTTCCTTTTCTTCTACAGCTTTTGCCACGGAAATTGCTTCCATAAATGCAATGAGCGCAAGGGTTAAAGCAAGTGGGGTTAGGGCAAAGATTTGCGACCAGCTTGCTGAAGGCAAAGCAAAAGAGGGTAGTCCGCCAGGCACATCCTTAACAATGGTGAGTCCAAGGCCCTCCCAATTGTTTTGTGCAGAAATAAAGGTGGTTAAAAAAACCAACAAAAGTGCTCCCGGGAGTTTGGGAAAATAATTCTTTAAGAGGAACAGAAATGAGACCCCTAGGCTACTTAAAAGAACGCTCAACAAGTGTGCTTTGGGGCCCATTTCTATCAAAAAAGAAAAAAGTTCGTGTAGTTTATTTGTTCGTGGGAGATTGATTCCTAAGAGGTGGTTAAGTTGGCTTAGGGCAATGATGATGGCAGCTGCAGAGGTAAACCCACTGATAACGGGCTTGGACAGGAAGTTCACCAAAAAACCAAGCCTTAGACCACCCAAAACGAGCTGAATGACCCCCATAAAAACAGCTAAAAAAGCGGCCAAAGCAATGTATTCTGAGGGTGTTGAAAGCGATAACGCACCCAAACCCGCCGCAACCAACAATGAATCCATTGCGACTGGCCCTACAGCCAATTGACGAGACGTTCCCATGATGGCATAAACAACTTGTGGAAAGAGTGCAGCATACAAACCATAGACCGGAGGCAAGCCAGCAATCATAGCATAGGCCATTCCTTGAGGAATGAGCATGATTCCCACGGTAAGGCCAGCCGAGACATCTCCTTTAAGGAAAGAGCGTGAATAGGTTTTAATCCAGCTAAAGATGGGAAAAAAGTGATGTATTCTGTTCATTGTTTAACAAAAGTACAGTACTCTTATGACTTGGAGGGTAACCTAGGTTACACAAGACCATTAAGTTCAATGGCATTGCGGTGCAATCGAATTTTTTGGTTCTTTTCCATTCGCTTTAGTAAGCGCGAAATAACGACCCTCGAACTGTGAAGATCTTGGGCGATGGTTTGATGCGTAATTGGCAATGTGGTTTGTTTAGTGATCCGCTTTTTTTCTAGCAGGTAATCACTAAGCCTTTTTTCCAGCTGATCGAAGGCAATACTGTCGAGGGTCTCTAAGAGTTCATCCATACGCTTTTGATAGCTTTTGAACAAAAACTGCCGCCATGACGGATAGCGATCGGACCAATTTTCCATGACAGACAGGGGAACCATAATGAGCTCTGAGGGCATTTCTGTGACGGCTCGAATTTTACTTTTTTGCTGACCCAGCTCCCAAGCAAAGGTCATAGTGCAGGATTCTCCCGCTTCCAAGTAATAGAGTAAAAGCTCGTTTCCTTCGCTGTCTTCACGTGATATTTTTACGGCTCCTCCCAACATCAAAGGGACGCCTTTGATGGTTTGGCCAATGTCCATTAATTCCACCTCAGCAGGAACAGATCGAAGCGTGCCTACTTGGGCAATTTCCTCCAAAAGAGCTGTTTCGAAGGTGTTTCCAAAATGTTTTTTTAATTCAACAATCACAGAAAAAGAGCATTAGCAATGCGGCCTAAAGATACGCTTTTTAAGAGGATGCCTGTATGCGTCGCAAGCGGGTCCTATTGATGGTTTGTTAATCGATGATATTAAAAGAACAAATCCAGTTAATCCTAGTTACTTGTATGTGATTTTTCCAATGCATAAAAAGTGGCTTGGGCAAAATCACTACTATTTCCTGAATTATTCACATGGTATACACCGGCTTTGAAATACATGTATTGACCACCTACATTAAAGCCACTGTTCACCATATTTACGGACTTGACAACATCTTGTTTTCCATCTCGAATGATGGTCACGGTAAGAAGATCTCCTACTACGTTAATTCGGTAGCTAAAGACCTCGTTTAATGCAATTCCATCGGAAGGGTTCGATGCACTATTGCTTCTAGAGCCGATCATCTCATGCCATTGTTCACTCCCATTTCCATCAGTTGGTTCATGCGCAAAATAGATAGACCCTAAGTTGTTGTTGCGTAGTTTCCTGTAATAGATGCGAATAGGTTCGTCATTGTTGGCGTGTATTTGTCCTATAATGACTCTTCCAATATGGCTACTGCTTCCTGATGTTGTTACGTGGTTTACGGCCAACGTAGCATTCATTTCGCCGTCATAAGCTGCTGCTGCATTTTTATCAGCTTGGGGTGCTGTGCCAAAAACCCAGTTGTTTTTATTTACTCCCTGAGTGCTGATACTTGTATTGGTACCTCGAAGCATTTCGCGCAACTCTACCCTTGTGTAGCTTGTGTTGGCAGATGTTTTATAACCGTCTACGGGACATTTAAACACCATGCCTCCGTCCGATGCCGTATAAAAATACGCGCTGTTTTGGTAGTTGTCATTGAGTTGGCTGACAGAAATGTCTGTTGCTGTTCCGTCCCCTCTATTCACAGGAATACTCAACTTCCAAGTGGATAAATCAAAGTTTTCAGATGGGGCCTGATTTGGGTCAAGACCATTTGAAGGTGCAGGGGTAGGGGTGGGTTCTGGCTCTACGACTCTTTCTTGGGAGATTTGCAAATAGCGTGTAATGTTCCCGCCCGAAATAGAAAGCATTGCTGAACGCATATAGGAACTTTGGTTTGCCGTAACAGAGATGTTTACTGGCCCATTGTCTGACCCAAATTCAGGGTCCACAGTTATCCAGTTAGCGTCGTTATTTATCCGCCAATCGAGATTAGAAGTGACGTATAGTGAACGCGTTTCTGCAATGTAAGAAAAAGAGGGAACGGAGGAAACGGCCAAGGCTTCGGGTATTTCTTCGGTTGCAGGTTCATTTGAACTACAACCCAATAGAACTCCAAGAAGTAGAACTCCAAAAGTGTTTTTTAGTATTTTCATTGATTGTATAAAGCGTTAAAAGTACTAAAAACAACGTAAAAGGCATCGCCTTTTGATAGGGAGATCTAATTAATAATAGAATTTGAAAGTAAATTTCTTTCTGTAATGACAGGTTTTTTTTCATCAAAAAAGTATTTTTAAAAAGCGCGGAGGTATTGGGAAAGTTGTTTATTTTTGTGCCAGGAATTCTGTCATGATCAAAAGCAGACTTCGGTCCTATAGCTC
>JAKMEK010000054.1 GCA_022425945.1 Flavobacteriaceae bacterium | reverse complement strand
CATCCCTATATTGGTTCGCGCTTTGGTCTCGCTGCTGTCACCACTAACTTCGCCATGGAACCAGACAAGCCCCTCGCCTCAATGTCAGAACAACCAAAATCTGCCTTTGGAGCTGTTTGGAAATATGGAACTTCATCGATCAAAAATGCCACCAATTCAGTGCCCTATTCTAACCGTCGCTTCGTAGATGGCGCACATCCGTTTGAAAAACTCAAACGTGTCGATATACCAACTACCTATATTGATGAACCCAATATTCCCCGAGTTCCAAAACGTACAGATTTATTCACACGCGCCAAATTTGGAGATTTGGGAAAGAAAGTGCAGGATGCGTCCAAAAATGGCCACTATGTAATCAAATCCGCACCTTCAATGGCTCAGCGAAAGCCGTTAGGCGCATTTGTCCTTTTACAGGATGGAAAGATAGCAAAAAAGCGCGAACCTCTTGAGCCAGATGAAGCATCAAGTTTAATCAAAGCCACCTGTTACTGGCTTGGTATTGACGCAGTTGGCATTTCCCGCTGCCCGACTTGGGCATGGTATAGCCATGATGCAAGGGGAGATGTAATTGACCCACCCCATGACCAGTCAATCAACATGGTAGTTGATCAGGGTTACGAGACCATGGAGGGCTCTTCTGGCGATGATTGGATTGCGGTAGCGCAATCTATGCGCGCTTATTTACGTTTCTCACTTTTGGGCGGAGTGATTGCCAGGCAAATACGCAATATGGGCTACAGCGCCAAGGCCCATACAGTAATGGACGGTGATGTATTACAACCTCCACTTTTGCTGCTTTCCGGTCTGGGTGAGGTTAGCCGAATTGGTGAGGTAATCCTCAACCCATTTCTTGGCCCACGTTTGAAATCGGGGACTGTAACGACTGATCTGCCACTCGCACATGACAAGCCCATCAACTTTGGCCTTCAAGAATTCTGCAACTCTTGCAACAAATGTGCTCGCGAATGCCCCGCCGGTGCGATCACTGCCGGGCCAAAAACTATGTTCAACGGCTATGAAATTTGGAAATCAGACAGCCAAAAATGCACCTCATATCGCTTGACCAATCTTGGTGGCGCAATGTGTGGGCGCTGCATGAAGACCTGCCCCTGGAACCTTGAAGGGATTTTTAAAGAAAAACCTTTTCGCTGGGCAGCAATGAATATTCCTAAACTCGCACCAGCTTTAGCGAAGCTTGATGACATTGTTGATAATGGCACGCTGAACCCCGTGAAAAAGTGGTGGTGGGATCTCGAAATTGAGGAAGATGGTGGCTATCGCCCTACAAAAAATAAAGTAAACTTACGAAGTCTTTCAAAAGACCTAGAGCTCAAGTTCAAAGATCAGACCATGGCAGTCTATCCAGCAACATTGGCGCCACCGCCCTATCTTTATCCTTACACGATGGATCGAGAAAAAGGGATCAAGGCTTACCAAGAAATGGTTTCTGCTGAAGAGCACAAAAAGCGTGTTGCAGCTGGGGATAAGAGCATACTTCACCGCTACGATAATGATGAACAAAGTCCAGTAATCCCTGCAATTGTAACAGTTGCAGAGGAAACGGCGAAGGGAATTATGAAATATGAATTTCAGACGATCTCTGGAGATCCGTTGCCAGAATGGCAGGCAGGGGCACATCTAGACATCGTCGTTGCGCCTGAATTCCTCAGACAATACTCGATGTCAGGAGATCCAGCAGATCGCTCTAAGTACCAGATTGTAGTTTTACGAGAAGATGATGGTCGGGGTGGGTCGAAGCTAATGCACCGAGTATTTACCAAAGGACGGCACGTGTTCTTCTCACAACCTATCAATCACTTTGCCCTCAATCATAATGCAACTAAGACCCTACTTATGGGTGGTGGTATTGGCATAACACCTTTGATCGCTATGGCGCATGAGCTTTACGCTCGTAAAGCGGCCTTCGAGTTGCACTACTCTGGACACAAAAGAGAGACAATGGGGCTATTGGAAGATATCTCCAGCTTTCCTTGGTGTGATCATGTAACACTTCATATTTCTAATGAAGGGACAAGAGCCGATATCCATAGTATTATGTCAGGATATCAGATTGGATGGAATGTTTACGCTTGTGGTGCTGAGACGTATATGTCGGCAGTTATGGACGCTGCACAGCGCGCAGGTTTCCCTGAAGATGCTAGGCACCTGGAATACTTTTCCGTGCCGGAAATACCAGATTATGAGAACTCTGCTTTTACAATAAAACTACTAAAATCAAAAATAGAGTTGACTGTGCCTGCAAATAAAAACGCTGCAGAAGTCCTTATAGAAAACGGCATTCCAGTAAATCTAAAATGTAGCGACGGGCTTTGTGGTGTATGTAAGTGTGGGTTAGTTTCGGGCGAAGTGGAGCACCGTGATTTTGTACTTTCCAAAGCTCAGCAGAAAAACACTATCATTGTTTGCCAATCCCGTGCGGCTAATCCTGACGGACTCTTGGAACTCTACCTTTAAAAATCTTTAATCAAATTATTCCAAAATTCAGATTGAAGCACATTTAATAGTACTCTTAGAAAATCTTGAAGGCTTATTCAAATATCTAGACAGAATACTAAATCACTGATCATGAACGATGAAACAACTCAAACGATCTAGGTATTTGTCAAAATTAATCTGAATGCTAATTAAATATTTATAATTGCAAATTAAGGAATCAAAAATGGCTAAATGTGGATGTGGGCGCAGCCCAAATGGTAACTGTGTTGGATGGCACAACTTGACTGAAGAACAGTATTTAGAAAAGAAAACTGTTTACGAAGAAAAGCAATCTTCTAAATAAATATAATTAAGTGAGGCTATTAATATAAAATATTTTTAGCCTCAAATATTCAGCTTAAAAACATTTTCCAAAATCATAGCTTTTGAATTTATTTCTAAATAATAACCTCAGAAAATTCTAATTTTTCTGATATGTATTTTTTCCCCGTCATGTCGTTATAACTAATCGATGCATATTCTCCTGGATACAAATAGCAATCAATACCACAGTTAGCTGCACAAGATTGATTGACAATTGTGTCTTCAATAGCAACGGCTTCATGTGGGGAAATTCCTAATTCTTTTAAAGCAAATTTATAAACTTCAGGATTAGGTTTATCGAATGAAACTTTCTCACTTGAAGTAATTAAATCAAAATCCTCAAAATTAAGAAAATTCGATAAACCTTCTTTTATTATGTTAATGGTTTTTGGGGTTGTTGTGGTTATAAAGCCCACTTTAATGCCCAACTCTTTACATCTCTTTAAAGTCACGAGGCATCCTGGACGTGGTTTAATACCATCCGCAATTAAACTTTCGAAAATTTGTTGTTTATCATTGTGAATTTTTACAACTTGTTCATCAGAGATAATTTTATCTCCAAATGAAGATAGGCGCTTTTTTCCACCTGGCTCTTTAAGCAATTCACAATATGTTCCAACATTCCATGTATATTCTAAATTATTTAATTTGAATGCCTCGTTGTAAGCTTTTCTTTGCAATTCTGATGTTTCTGTAAGTACACCTATAGACCCAAATAAAAGAGCTTTTTTCATTTATTATCCTCACTATTAATAAATTATTAATTTGGTAAATATTGATTAAGTGTCAAATAATTCAACAGGTTCATAAAGCAAGGACTACAAAAATTTATATTCATTATAAACTTAGAGTATTTGAAGAATATTATGATACATTACAACATTAAGGTAT
>JAKMEK010000029.1 GCA_022425945.1 Flavobacteriaceae bacterium | reverse complement strand
TACCTCCAAAAATAATATTGGTACAGCTTCGGTTACCTTCGGTTACCGTTCACCGGGTGCTTCAACCATTACACCAGAATTTAAAACTTCCTTCAGTACCAATGTTGATACAGGAGAATTTAAAGTGTATATCTTGCCTTTAAATTATGAAGTCGCGCAAGCCGATGTCTTTATTCCTAGTCAACGTCCAACAATAAACCAAACCTTTTTAGCGGCCGGAGAAGTCTTTGATTTTTCAACGATTACACCAGCGAAAAAAGATTATTTTGTGGTAGAAGAAGATACCATAGCTACTTCAGCACCCTATAATTTTAAAAAGAATTTCATCTTCCGCACTGATCCAATGATTGACATTATAGATCAAGAAATGGAAGAAAGCTTTACAATAGGAGAAGATTCTTATGTGGTGTCCAGCACTGCTTTTGGTATTTATACTCAAGGTAAGAATTATGCCCTTGAGGTACAGCGTGTGGAAAACTATTTCAATTACGAATTACCAGATGACGAACGAGTAGATATCGTTCCTGTTATCGATGGAGAATTGATCATTACCAACGAATTGGCAAGTGATGACGAGGGTAGTGAAACAGTCTCAACTGACCCTGAAGATGAGAGCATCATTAGGTATCAATTTAAGGCAGGTGACCCAAATGTTGATATAAGTTCAGGTTTTTTAAAGTCCATATCGTTGATTTATCGCATCAACGGAATTGACAACCAAATTGTAAATTATTTAGATCGAGGAGTAATCATTGGTTCTTCAGCTAGTGAAGGTGCCACCTTCCAAACTGCAGGTCCTCAAGTTCCGGATATTATCTTAAGAGACCCTCCTGGATCCGATAGCTATGCCTCTATAGAGCGAGGAACAAGTTATTCTATTTCTAAAAAGAACTCAGGAAACTTCTCTAACAATACTGAAGTAGATTTAGCCCTTAAATTGGGGGTTAAGTTTGGTGTTGGTGGAGGGCTTTTGGGACCTTTCATAGAAAATGAAAATTATGTTGAAGCCACTACGGGGATAAATGTTGGTTTGTCAACCAGCTCAGGAGAGGAATTAACTAAGACCTATACTTTTGGGCAAACAATTTCTACAAGTGACGATCCAGATTGGGTTGGAAGTGATGCCGATTTATACATTGGTTCGTCTACCAATCAATTCTATGGGTTGATGAACGATCTTAATTTGACCACCACGCCAGTTACTAACCCAGCGGGGATTCAGGTTTCTGTTCCAATCACCACTACTACTGGAGTTGTTTATTTGAGTCTTCGGAAAATATTGGTTTATGGCCCTGGTGATGAGGTGACTAATTTTGTTTATTCACAGCGACAAATTATTACTGAAATTATTCCTGAGTTTGAGGAAATCGTTGCAAATTATGCCTGTATAACGGCCAACCGTGATGAGGACCCCACGAATGATGTAGCCTGTCCAATTTCTATTGGTCCTTCCTCTGACCTCAAAGATTTGGTGTGGTATCAAAACCAAATTAAACTTTGGCAACGTGTCATTCAACTCAATGAGGAAAAAAAATATTTAGCCCGTGCAGATCGTGATGCATTGAAAGCAACGATTAACGCCGACATTAATGAACACTTCTCCATTGCGGGTGTGCTTACACGCTCTGGAAGTGCTTTGCGCGCTTTGTTGAATGGTTATTTCTACGAAAATATTTCTTTCGATTCCGGAGTTGGTTCGATTGAAAAATCCATTGAATCAGGAAACACCTCTTCATGGGAGCATAGCTTTGCAACAAATATAGACGCCTATATAGGATTAGAGTTAGGTTTGGATATTTCTGGGGCAGGGTTTACTGCCAATGTAAAAAACACGAGTTCTGTGGGTTATGGCTATGACCAAAATGATGAAATTGAAGATAACCTAGTTTATAGTTATGTACTGCAAGATAATGATGACTACAACAAACTAAGTGTAGATGTAATAAATGCCATGGACGGTAATGGCCCCATCTTTATTACACGAGGAGGGGAAACTTCATGTCCCGTAGAAGGACCGCAATACGCAAATTATTTCCACCCGGATCTTCAGCCGGTCGTTGAACCTCAAAATTCGTCTTTACGAACCCTTGCGGTTACCGAAACAATTGAATTAAGCGCAGGTACGGTTGCTATTGAGGTGCCTTATATTAGTGTTGAAAATGCCTCTATTTCGGGTGTTCCCGATGGAAGTCCAGCTGAATTTACTTTGACCTTGCGTAACGATTCTGTGTTGTTTCCAGAAGAATCAGATTTTATTCTTTATGTTAATAACAATACCAATCCAAACAATGCAATCATTAATCTTGATCCATACGGAACACCTTTCTTCCTTGATGGAGCAGAGTCTGTTCAGTTCAATCTAACTGTTGAGAAAGGAACAAGTGATGTGTATGATTATGAAGATATCGAGTTGGTGTTTGAATCGGCTTGTGATGATGACTTGTCGGAAACGGTGACTATTTCTGCTTACTTTATAGAGTCTTGTTCACGCGTAAACGTCCTTCAACCGAGTAATAACTGGGTGAAAAACAACCTTAATACTGTGGCTGAAAATAGAAACATTCCGTTGAATATTGTACTCAACGAGTTTGATTTGGGCTTTGATAGTTTCGAGCGAGTTGTTATAGAATACCGTCAATCGGGTACTTCTGACTGGATTCGTTTGCACACCTATGTAGTGGATCAAGACATTTATGATGAATTGGTTAGTAATGGTAATTCTGCTGTTTCTACCCTTACCACAAGTGCGGTTGAAATTGCATATGCTTGGGATATTGTTGGCCAATCTCTGCCTGACGGGGATTATGAAATACGTTCCAAAACCTTCTGTTCCAATGGTACAGAATTCACATCTCAAGTTGTGACCGGAAAGGTTGATTTAACCCCGCCAACCGTATTTGGAACTCCGCAACCGACCAATGGAATTCTTTCTATTGGTAGTGACCTGATTGTGCGTTTTAACGAACCCGTGAAAGCCAATGGTACATTAACCCGATATGAGTTTAATGTGCAGAAAAATCAACTTCCTGTAAACCATGAGGTATCCCTGTCCTTCAGTGGGAATACAAATATTGGTGTGATCGATAGCCCATTCATCAAGTCGGGCAACTTTGGAATTGAATTCTGGTTGAAAAATTTAGCACAATCTAGTTCTTCTGTCCTTTTAGATCAGCCAGATGGATTGCGTATTGAAGTGAACGGTGGTCGAATGCAATTCCGTATTGGTGGTGAAACAATTTCTGGGCAAATTGCCAACGACGGAACTTGGAACCATTATGCATTATCTTACAACAATGAAACGGGTCAACTCATTTTAATTGAAAATGACAATGAAGTTTCATCGCGCGTAGTTAACACAGATTTAAGTTTTAACAATAACAACTCAATTACCATTGGTGGGAATAGTTTTGTTGGAAATGTACATGACTTACGTTTATGGAGTAAGTATATTTCGAGGGAAACAGCTGTAGCTGCACAAAACGAACTGTTGAATGGTAACGAAGCTAACCTTATTGGGTACTGGCCGATGAATGAAGGTCATGGAACCTTAGCGCATGACATATCGCGTTACAAGCACCTGGAGTTGTCAGAAGTGAATTGGGCTATTTTCCCCAACGGTACTTCCTATGAATTTGATGGAAATCAATATGTTGGCTTAACAAGAGCAAGCAATGTGATTGTAACCAAGGAGATGGATATGACCCTATCTTTCTGGATGAAAACCAATCAAAATCAACGCGCTACACTTCTTTCAAACGGACGTGGCGATGCATCAGATGAGTTGACAAATAACAACTACCGTAACAAGTGGTCAATTGATATGAATGAAAACGGTGGTATGGAACTCAATGCGGAAGGTCAAACCTTCTCTTTTGGAACAACTTCTGTAAATGATGATAGTTGGCACCATATCGCGGTTGTTTTACGTCGCACAGGGAACTTAAGTCTTTTCATTGATGGTGAACGATCTGCGACTTCTGCTAACTCTGAATTGGGAGGTTTTTCTGGAAGTAAAATATTTGTAGGTGCACGAGGTCAATTCCAACTCGATGGGAGCGAGCTAGTCGATCAGTACTATACAGGATTGATGGATGAATTGCGCATTTGGAATGCGGCTAAGAGCGCATCTCAAATAATGGAAGATCAATATTTTGAGGCCAATTACGAATCAACGGGCCTTATGTTATATGCGCCCTTCAATGCACCGGAGGTCTCTTCTTCCAACGGTCCGCGCTACTATTACCCTATAAATAGTATTGATAAAGCCAGTACAAATGCAATTTTGTTTGGTGGACAAGTGCAATATTCGGATAATTCACCACCTATAAAGCCTACCCGTCCGGTTGAGCGTCTTGTGGTCAATGCTTCCATTAATCAAGATGAGGTACTTCTATTACCACTCATTACAGATTGGGCAAGTATTGAACAGAAAGTAGCTAACGTAACTGTAGCAAACTTGTATGACTTTTCAGATAACCGTCAGTTGTCTCCGGTAACCTATTCCGTACTGATTAACAAAAATCCGCTAAAGTGGTACATAGAAGGTTATGGTGCGGTGATCAACATGGTTAAACCTTTAGAGGAAAGTGCTACACTTGATATTAGCATTGTTAACAGAAGTGCAACTGAACAGCCCTATAATGTTTCTGGTCCATCGTGGTTGTCTATACCGGATGCTCGCGGAGTAGTTCCACCAAATTCAACCATAGTGATTCGTGCAGAAATTAGTGATGATGTTTCTCCCGGTAAGTATGCTGAAGAAATAGTTTTGGCAAACGATTACGGTTTCGATGAGAAAATTCAATTGAATCTTCGCGTAATAGCACAAGAATTGGATTGGAATTTCACTCCTTCGGATTTTGATGAGTCAATGAATATTATCGGAAAGATCCGCGTAGATGACGAACTAAGTATGGACCTCTATGATAAGGTGATTGCCTATATTGGAGATGAAGTAAGGGGAATAGGCGAGCTTCTGTATGTAGAGCAATACGACGAATATTTTGTTCTATTAACAGTTTATGGGGCAAATACTGAATCCAACCCTATCGAATTCCGTATTTGGGATGCCTCAGTAGGTCGACTAAAAGTAGCCGCTATCGAGGGGGGTACTTCCATAAGCTTTACACCAAATGAACTCTTTGGTGACTTTCAAAATCCGCTCATTTTTGCGAATACGATTCAGGAAACTCAACCTATTCAGCTGAGTCAAGGTTGGTCATGGATATCGTTTAATGTGGCCGGAAGTTTGTTCACTGATTTGAATGCGTTTACCAGTAACTTATCCTTGCAGACTTCAGATATAATTTTATCCAATCGACCTGCACGTTTTGACACTTACGAAATTAACCCAAACAATCCAGCCTCTTCAGGTTGGAATGGAACCATTTCAACCAACGGAGGACTGAATACCAATCAAATGTATAAGTTGCGTTTGGCTGAGGCACAGATACTCTACACCACAGGAACACGTGTAGATCCTGCAGTGTGGACCTTTGAGCTTGAACAGAACTGGAATTGGTTGCCTTATATTCTCAATGCACGTGTCCCTGTAAACGAGGCCATGGCCCGTTTGGATGCACGCGCAGGTGACTTAATTAAATCTCAGTCGGCCTTTGCGATCTACGACGGTTCTAATGGTTGGATAGGAACCCTTACTCATCTTAATAGTGGAGAAGGATATATGCTCCGTGCAACACAAGCACAAACCTTTAGTTATCCAAGTTACTTTAGTGGAAGAAATTCGGCTGAGCAAGAAGTTGAGAAAGCTACTCCTCTCGACGCAAATTTTGCAGTATATCCTGCGAACATGAATATAATTGCAGAATTACCCGAAGGTTACGACAGTATTCGCTTCTACACACAAGAAGGTGTTTTGGTTGGAGAAGGAAATGTTCAATATGCTAATGGGAAACATATTGCTTTTGTAACTGTTTTTGGTGAAAATATAGTGCCACTTAAAGTAGCCATTGGCTGTGAAGATGACTTTAAAGCTGTACAAACACAACTGGAGTTTATCCCTGATGGTTTATTGGGGACAATAGATGAGCCACTTAAAATTGATGAGCTAGAAAGGATTGGCCAAACGTTTACAGCTTATCCCAACCCAGCGATTGATTTTGTACAAGTAAGTTTTGAGTCTAAAAAAGTGACAACGGCAGAGTTGATTGTTTATAATTTACAAAGGCAACGAGTTTACAGTCGACGATTTGATGTCGCAGAAGGAGAAAATAATGTTCGTATTCCAATGAGTGAGAATATACAAGGAAGCTATATCGTTCATTTAAATGTTGGTGATCGAACCTTCTCTAAGGTGATAATTAAAAAATAATCATAGTGAAGAAATCTATTTTCATCCTTAGTCTCTTTTGTGTAAATCTCTTGCAAGCTCAAGATCCTAATTGGACGTTCAATGAGTCGGATTATCAGTACAGTATGACCTTGATTTGTCAATTGAATATTGATGGTCAAGATCTTTCTAATGCAGAAGATAAAGTGGCAGCTTTTGTTAACGGTCAAGTGCGGGGTGTAAGTTCCCCTTCTTATGTTGCTTCGGCAGATGCCTACTATACTTACATGACTATTTTTTCTAACAACCAACAAGAAACCATATCATTTAGGATTTATGATTCTGCAACAGCTACAGTGCGAAACATTGGGCTAACCATAGAGTTTTTGGTAAATCAGCACATTGGTACACTTTTTCAATCACTAAGCATTGCCTCCCCTCCCTTGAGTAAACAGGCTGAAATTGTTTATTTTTCGTTCGTAGGTGCAGCACCAAACAATATTGAAATTGATGGAAATAACTACACCTTATATATTTCCAATCTAGTTTCCAAGCAATTCTTGGTTCCTGTGTTTACACTTAGCGATGGAGCAGACATGTTTATCAATCAGCAGCCTCAAATTTCTAGGCAAGAGCAAATTGACTTCACCAATCCAGTAGTTTTTCAAGTTCGTTCAGAAGATCGTTCAACGTTAAATACGTATACGTTGACAGTAGAATATGGTTTAGGGCCAAGCGAATTTGATGGAGAAGCTTTTCTGGACGATCAGATTTACATAAGCGAGTACCTTTCTCCAAATGGTGACGATATAAACGACGCTTGGAGAATTGTCAACATCAACTATCATCCTGAGAGTAAAATCTGGGTATACAGTCGAAGTGGTCAATTGGTGTACAATAAGAAAGCGTACAATAATGACTGGATGGGAACCTATAAAGGGGAAACCCTCCCTGAAGGGAATTATTATTACCAAATAGATTTAGATGGCAATCAAACAATCGATCATCAAGGATGGATTTATTTATCACAATAAGAATGAGATTACGCGCAATTATTATACTCACTTTTCTTTCTTTGCCGCTTTATGGTCAACAAGAACCATATTTTGCATTTACGCAGTTCAACCTTAGTTTGATTAATCCTGCCTATGCAGGTGTTCAAGGCAAAGATGTTTTTACCTTGGCTACTCGATCTCAATGGTCTTCCGTTGAAGGTGCTCCAGAAAGTTATGCTTTTACCTATAATACCGAACGAAATAATAATGTCGGAGTTGGCTTATCGTTCATTTCAGACAAGACCTTTATTGAACAGCAAACGTTCGCCTATGTCGACTTTTCGTATAAGCTTCAGTTCAGTGAAAAATCTCGCTTGTTTCTTGGATTAAAAGGAGGAGGGAATTTTTACAGTGCTGATTTAAGTTCATTAGAGAATTTTAATAACCTAAATGATCCAACAAAAGTCCCTATGAGCCGTTTAAAGCCTAACCTGGGCATTGGGGCTTATTTAACCCTTGGTGATAACTGGATTGCTGTTTCTGCACCTCGTTTGATTGAAGTTTCTCGCACTGATCAAGAAGATGTTTTTGCAAAAGATCGGGTTCACTTTTATGCAGCGGCAGGGACAAGTTTTACATTAAATACCACTTTTTCAATAAAGCCAAGTATTGCGGTACGACAAGTGAAGGGACTTGCATTGGTGACTGAGGTTATGGCGCTCTTTAGTTACAATAATCAGTTTAGTGGCGGTCTACAGATTCGTGATAATTCGAGCATGGGCGTTCTGGCCATGTTACCGATTACTGATAGCATAGGCATTGGCTATGCCTATGAATCCTTTAGAGATAACGAACTTTCTAAGTCAAATTTAACGTCTCACGAATTTTTTATTCGTGTCAGACTAGGGAAAGTCAAAGACGATTCTCAAGTTCTAGAGGAAGCAGCCAAAGAAACATTATCTTCTGATACTGAAAAGAACTAAACTCTTCTTTTTTAGCATTACAAGCGTTTCACTTAATTCATCTCTCTTTTTGTAGTACCTTCGTTCAGATATTTTACCCATGCAAACACCCGAAGGATTAATTGATTTATTGGAACTCAGGCAAATGGACGCCTTTAATTATGAGGGGCAAAATTACGCTACCGTTTGGAAACGTGTTTATGGTGGTCAAGTGCTTGCTCAGGCGCTTCATGCTGCACATCGAACGGTTTCGCAAGAGCGAATTGCACATTCATTGCATGGTTATTTTATTCTTTCAGGTGATATAAATATTCCTATTCATTACAAGGTTGAAAATCTTCGCGATGGAGGAAGCTTTTCGACAAGGCGAGTAACGGCTTATCAAGGTGATAAAGCCATTTTTGTATTGGCCGTTTCCTTTCAGCTTGCCCAAAAAGGCATGGAGCAACACAACGCTTCTCCTGCTCAGGCTAATCCAGAACAATTGGTCTCGGATACCGACTTGCTAAAGGATACTCCAGATGTTTCTGATCGTGTGAAGTTACATCTTTTAGCACGCAACCCTTTTGCTTTTGAATTTAGGCCTGAGAAGGATTATTCCTATCGTTTTTCCCCACAGGAAGATCGTAATATTTGGTTTAAATTGAAAAAGGCACTTACCCTTTCTGCACAACAGCAACAGGAATTTTTGGCCTATGCGGTGGACTATGACTTGTTGATAATGTCCATTATTAGTCATTATCAGGAAGAATTTGATCAACCTTTACAAGTTGCAAGTTTGGATCATGCCATGTGGTTTCATCGACCTTTTGATGTTAACGAATGGCTGTTGTTTTCCATGAACACACCCAATACCTCCGGTGCGCGTTGTTTGGGACAGGGTAGTATTTTTGACCGACAAGGTAATCTGGTGGCTACTGTAGTTCAAGAAGGCTTGGCGCGTCCAAATCAATCAGAATAATTCAGGATAAAACCCTTTTAATACCTCAATCCATTGGGAGGGGAGTTCAGCTTTTTTAAGCAAGCGGGTATTATAGGCTTTCATGGTGTTGTTTGAAATCGCTACCAAGCTTTGTTGCGTTTTACTATATAGTTTTGCTTGTCCATGCAATCGATCCGATCCAATTTTTATGATATCGAAATGTACCGTTACGGTATCAGGGTAGACAACAGGTGCAATATACTTGATGTCATGCCAGGCTAATATTGGACTAATTTCAGCAGCTCCAATGCTGCCTTGAACAAGTTTTTCAAAGAGTAGCAAGCGAGTAGATTCTACCCATTTCAAATAAATAATATTGTTTACATGTCGCATGGCATCCATGTCTCCCCAATGCACCATTACATCAAGCGTAACGATTGATTTTCTCTCCATCATTATTTTTGTTTTAGACGATTAGCAAATTGATCAATCAAGGCTTTTAGTTGTGGATCTTTACCAAAGTAGACAAAATCAGATGCCAGTTGATCAATATCTCTATCGACCAATGCTAGGAGTTGTTTTCGCGCAAGACGTTTACTTTCAACATAAACAGGGGCGTAAACGGCAATGCATTTTTCAAGGTGCTCAATGGCGCGACTCAATACTTCTTCTGCCGGGGCAATGGCTTGAACGATGTTCACTGCTAGGGCTTCTTGAGCGCTGAACAGTTTAGCGTCTTGAAGTGCCTGAAATGCTTTTTGTTCTCCCAAGGTGTAGCACCAAAGATCCATCATTAATTCAGGTATTTGCATCGATAACTTAAATTCGTGCATCCCGATGAAATGTTTGGGTTCTTCTGCCATAATCCGATAATCAGCGCAAAGTGTAAAAATGGTTCCACCAGCGGGGGCAAAACCTGTAATGGCACATACAAAAGGTTTTGAATAGCGCACCATGGCTTGAAGTGCGCCAAAGTAACTTACCCAAAAAGCATGTGCTTGTTCGGCAGTATTTTCGGCCATTTCAAGTACATCTAAGCCAGCACTAAACGCACCCGTATGACCCGTTAGTACCACTCCCTTTACGGTTTCATTTGTCTCAAGCGATTCGAATGTACGTCGAAGTTCCTCAACCAATTGATGTGTGATTGTATTTACTTTTCCGTTGTTCAATTGTACAATGGCGATATCTTTTTCTATCGATGTCTTGATCATGCGTATTTTATTTAAATCCAATTCAATTAATACGAAGGTAACAGTATTTAGTTATATATTTAACACTTGTTTTAAAAGAACACCCTCTTGGGTTATTGAATATGGAGATTAAGACAGACTATTTTATTACACCGAAAACTGCACGTTTTTCGTCCTTTGGCGAACTCACAGCTTCGACAAAATATTTCTGGTTTGTGCTTCATGGCTCAAAAATGCTTTGCGAACAAATGTTATACAAGTTCAAGGATTTTGATCCTAAAAAACACTTTGTGGTGGCTCCCGAGGGTTTGAATCGTTTTTATGAAAAAGATTTCGGCGGTCCAGTAGTGGCTTCTTGGATGACCAAACGCGATCGCTTAAATGAAATCGCTGACAACGGTCGTTATTTGTCGGCGCTCTATGAGCATTTTTTAGCGCAACTACCCCAGGGGTGTAAAAAGACGATCCTCGCGTTTTCACAGGGAGGAACAATTGGCTTTCGTTGGTTGCATCAGCAGGTAGTGAATGTTGACAATATCATTCCCTATGCGTGTTGGATTCCTGAAGATATTGATTTGAAGGAAAGTAAGACAAATCTAAACGCAGCTAACCTATTGTTTACCTACGGAAAACAAGATCAGTTTCTCACAGAAAAACGCATCGAAATGGTGACCGAAGTAATTAATAAAAGTAAACTTGCGATAACCTTTCTACCCTATGTTGGAGATCATCGCGTGAGTAAAGAACAATTAAAAATAATTTTCGAACAGTACATAAAAGAATAAACATGGCAGAAAAAAGCTATTGGGAAGGTTCCGATCACTATCTATGTGATCCTGAATTAGCACAAGCATTTCATATTGCACGAACATTGGGAATGCCTTTACTCATTGAAGGAGAACCTGGAACAGGGAAAACTGAGTTGCCTTTGCAATATGCAAAAGGACAAGATATTGATCTTTTTGTTTATCCAGCAGGCTCAAAAAGTAATATTGAGCAATTTGTGGCTAAATTCGATCATGTAAAGTATTTGCGCGATTCTCAAATTGAAATCCTCAACGCCCAACGGGAAGAAAAAGGTTTGGGATCAAAAATGTCTACTGCTGGTAGAGATACCGAAGCGCTTGGCGACTATGTTGTAAAAGGACCGGCAGCTAAGGCCTTTAGCACTCCCAACTCTGTTTTACTTATCGACGAAATAGACAAGGCGCCTCGCGAATTCCCGAACGATTTACTGTATGCACTGAGTCATCGAAAATTTGTCATGCCCGAATCGGGAGAGGTGGTCGAAGTATCAGAAGAAGACATGCCAGCAATTGTCATTACGTCTAACAGAGAACAAGAGTTGCCCACTGCATTCAAAGGCAGATGTATTTACCATTATATTCAGTTTCCCGAAGCAGATAAAATGAGGGAAATCATTCAAAAGCATCACCCAAAGGTCAGTAATAAGATTGTAGAAACTGCCTTGGATATTTTTTATCAATTGCGCAAAATTGGACTGGAGCGTGCTCCCACCACCCGTGAGTTACTCAATTGGTTGAAATACATCAAAACCTTTAGTTCTGACGAAGCAATCAGTAAACTCAATGCATTGGATGGCTTGGGTACCCTAATAAAGACCCAAGCAGATTATGAAAAAGTGCAACGTCAACTGGCCTTAGGGGGCGGAAAACCACCTATGGGAACCTCTTTAAACTAGACCACTATGTTTACCACATTGCCCGAACGATTCAAAGCCTATCACCTCAAGGTAGATGTGCGCACCCTTTTGTTATTGCAAAAGGCAATTGATCGTGGATTGGTTAAAACAATTGGGGACTTGTATAATGTGTTGCGAACCTTTATTGTGAAAAGCCCAGAATTAATGGGGCCTTACACACGTGCATTCTATGATTATTTCCTATCCATAGATATTAAGAATGGAGAGCAATTGCATGATGCCGTTCTACGGTCACAAACTTTCCAGCAGTGGAAAGAACAAAATGCGGGACGCCTAGAGGAAGATATGTCACGTAAGGAAATGGCTGATTTATTTTTGGATGAAGTCCACATTACACATTACGATATTCAAAAAGTAATTGATGGTCGCGAGCTATGGGATAAAGATAGGGGTGATGTGGAGGACAAGGATCAAGAAGGTGAAGAAGGTAATGGAGAACGTCGCCCGCTTGATCAAATGGCCGACTATTCCGACTTGACCTTGGAGGAACTTATGCAACGGATGGAAGAGGTGCTCAAGCAGCAGCAAACAAAACACAGTGGCGGAAGTCATTGGGTCGGAACAGGAGGGATTTCTCCTTATGGACATGGAGGTGCCGCGAAAGACGGTATCCGAGTAGGCGGAAGTGGGGGAGGTAAAATGGCCCGTAAAGTCATGGGAGATGCCAACTTTTTCCCCGTTGATCTAGATGCCATACTAAACGATAATAATATTGATGCTGCCTTGGCATCGTTAAAAGGTATTGTAGAAGAATCTGCCCAAGAAATTTTAGATGTTAAAGCTACGATCGATAAGGGGCTAGAGCGCGGAGGCCTTTTTCTTCCAGAGATAAAAAACGAAACAGACGAAAAATTGCAGGTACTCCTCTTTATTGATAATGGAGGATATTCCATGCACCCTTATATAAAGGCCGTTCAAACACTCTTTCGGAAAATGAAAACGCGTTTTGCTCACGACTTGGAAACCTATTATTTCCACAACACCATATATGGACAAGTTTATAGTGACCCCCAGCGTAGAAAAGCAGTTCCTATTGAGCGCATTCTTTCCAAGAGTCCAAACTATCATGTATTCTTTATTGGAGACGCTGCCATGGCTCCCTATGAATTGAGCAACCAAAGCATGAACACTTATATGGAAATGACCAAACACTTTTCAAAATGTGCTTGGTTGAACCCTGAACCCCTAAAGTTTTGGGAGCATACGTTGACCATACAAATCATTAAAGAACTCATTCCAATGGATTCCCTTACACCCTCAGGAATTGAAAAAGCCGTTCTGCGCATGAATAAGAATAAAAAGAACAACGGATAATTCGTCCCCAAACTGCTTTTTTGGTAGCTCTAATTTAGATTAATGGAAACCCGAGAAAAAAAAGTCGAAAAAGTTTCTAGTTTTTAATTAGTTAATGATAAAAATTTATAAATTTGCACCTCTTAAAACACTAAAGAAAAACCTGTATTATGGCTAAAGAAACATTTGATCGGTCAAAACCCCACTTAAATATTGGAACTATTGGCCACGTGGATCACGGTAAAACAACCCTAACTGCTGCAATTACGAAAGTATTATCAGACGCTGGGTATTCTGAAGCAAAAAGCTTCGACCAAATCGACAACGCTCCTGAAGAAAAAGAGCGTGGTATTACAATTAATACCTCACACGTAGAATATCAAACTCAAAATCGTCACTACGCTCACGTTGACTGTCCTGGTCACGCCGATTATGTTAAAAACATGGTTACTGGTGCTGCGCAAATGGACGGTGCAATTTTGGTAGTAGCGGCAACTGATGGGCCTATGCCTCAGACAAGAGAACACATCCTTTTAGGTCGCCAGGTTGGTGTGCCACGTATTGTTGTTTTCTTGAACAAAGCCGATATGGTGGATGATGAAGAATTATTAGAATTAGTTGAGATGGAAGTACGTGAATTACTTTCTTTCTACGACTATGACGGAGACAACACTCCTGTTGTTTTAGGTTCTGCTCTTGGAGCATTGAACGGAGAGCAAAAGTGGGTTGATACCGTTTTAAGCTTAATGGAAGAAGTTGACGGATGGATTGAATTGCCAAAACGTGATGTTGACAAAGACTCATTAATGCCTGTTGAAGACGTATTCTCTATTACTGGTCGTGGTACTGTTGCTACGGGTCGTATTGAAACTGGAGTATTCAACTCTGGAGATGAAGTTGATATCATCGGTATGGGTGCAGAGAAATTAAAGTCTACAGTAACTGGAGTTGAGATGTTTAGAAAGATCTTAGACCGCGGTGAAGCTGGAGATAATGTAGGTATCCTTTTAAGAGGTATTGAAAAATCTGACATCAAAAGAGGTATGGTAATCTGTAAGCCAGGTTCTGTAACTCCTCACGCTAAATTCAAAGCTGAGGTATATATCTTGAAAAAAGAAGAAGGTGGTCGTCACACACCATTCCACAACAACTACCGTCCACAGTTCTACGTACGTACAACTGACGTAACTGGAAACATTGCGTTACCTGACGGAGTAGAAATGGTAATGCCTGGTGATAACTTAACAATCAATGTAGACTTAATTAGCCCAATCGCATTAAGCCTTGGACTACGTTTCGCTATCCGTGAAGGTGGTAGAACTGTAGGTGCTGGACAGGTTACAGAGATTTTAGACTAACCAATAAAGTTTTTTAACTGACATCTAAGGTGTCCGCCAATGGCGGATGCCTTTTGTGTCAAATAAAAACGGGTTTAGCTCAGTTGGTAGAGCACTGGTCTCCAAAACCAGGTGTCGGGAGTTCGAGCCTCTCAACCCGTGCTGAATTAATAGAAATAAGAAGCAATGATTAACTATATAAAAAATTCTTTCGAGGAATTAAGTAACAACGTTTCATGGACACCACGTGCAGAATTACAGCGTTTGGCTGTTATTGTAATGGTATTTTCAATTCTATTTTCTTTAGCCATTTGGGGTGCTGATACAGTGTTATCTCGAATCGTTCAAATTTATTTTAACCTCATCAACGGATAACTCATGGCAGAAGTAAGTCAAAAGAAATGGTATGTTGTCCGTGCAGTTAGTGGTCAAGAAGCAAAAATCAAAGATTACATTGCTTCAGAGATTAACCGTTTAGGATATGATAGCTTTTTAGAAGACATCTTAGTACCGACCGAAAAAGTGGTACAAATCCGCAATGGAAAAAAAATAAATAAAGAGAAAGTATACTATCCTGGTTATATCATGATCAAAGCAGACTTGTCCGGTGAGATTCCTCACGTTATCAAGTCAGTAACGAATGTAATTGGTTTTCTAGGCGAAACTAAAGGCGGAGAACCTATTCCACTTCGTACCTCAGAGGTAAATCGTTTGTTAGGTAAAGTAGACGAACTGGAATTGAGCAAAGAACATGTAGCTATTCCTTTCACTATTGGAGAGAGCATCAAAGTAATTGATGGACCTTTCAATGGTTTTACAGGAACCATAGAGAATGTTAATGAAGAAAAGCGTAAGCTACAAGTGATGGTGAAGATTTTCGGTAGAAAAACGCCACTAGAGCTAAGCTACATGCAAGTAGAGAAAATTTAAATGTTACTCATATAAATTGAATTTCCTAGGCTTCCACTCTGGAAATTCGCAAATGTAAATTGAAACAATGGCAAAAGAAGTAGACAAG
>JAKMEK010000001.1 GCA_022425945.1 Flavobacteriaceae bacterium | reverse complement strand
CTAGTTGCCTTTAAGGACATGTCCAACGAAGACGTGTTTATTACTAAGTCAACCGTTAATGCAAAAGAAACTATTGATATTGATGGAAGTGAATATCCACTTGTTAAACTTGAAATTTCTAGAACTTCTCATCCATTCTACACTGGGAAAACCAAATTGGTTGATACAGCTGGACGAATTGATAAGTTCAAAAACAAATACGCCAAGTTCAAAAAATAATTTGAGCTTAACCTTTGTAAAAAACTGCCTTTCGAGGCAGTTTTTTTTTGCCTTTGTTTTCCTTCCCGATATTATCCTTATTTTTATATGCAGTTACTAAATTATTCATTGCGTATGAACATACTTCTTTTTGACGGTCCAGAACGAAATCATTTGTTGCCTTTCACTTTTGTTCGCCCTTTGGCACATCTTCGCATTGGTATCGATCGACTGATCGATAAATGGGAGGCTTTCTTAAACGTTCCTTGCAGTGTTTACACCCAAACCTACTTGAGTGAAAAATTCACGCCGGAGTACGCACAACAAAATACCTTTGTCAATCCTGCTTATTTACCATCAGCTTCTTTAGCCGATACCATCTTGAAGTTAGGGGATCATCAAGCACTTCATTTCAAAGGAGAACTGATTGCTTGCAGTAGTTCAGCAAAGCAGCCTCCAGAAGATTTAACAGATTTTACCCTTATTGAGTGGAAGGAAGATTTGGTGCATTTGACGTCCGCAACCGATCTTTTTATCCACAACGATTTTGCCGTGTCCCAAGATTTTCAACGCCTTACAGATGGACGAACCAGTGCAAAAATTTCATCCACAAATAAAATCACCTGTCCCGAAAACATCTTCATCGAAGAGGGTGCGGTAGTAGAGCATGCCTTTTTGAATGCATCCAAGGGTTGCATTTATATTGGTAAAAATGCTGAGGTCATGGAAGGGAGTATGTTACGGGGTAGTATTGCACTTTGCGACAATGCAGTTGTCAAGATGGGAGCGAAAATATATGGAGGGACAACCATAGGTCCATTTTCAAAAGTAGGAGGGGAGCTAAGTAATGTGCTGATTTTGGGTTACTCTAATAAGGGACACGACGGTTTTTTAGGCAATGCGGTTATTGGTGAATGGTGTAATATTGGCGCCGCAACCGATGCTTCTAACCTGAAGAATAGTTACAGTAAGTTAAGGGTTTGGAACTACGAGAGCGAAAATTTCGCTAAGACAGATCTGCAATTTTGTGGTCTTTTAATGGGCGATTTTAGCCGTTGTAGCATTCATTCTACTTTTAATACCGCGACAGTAGTGGGTATTTGCGCCAATCTTTTTGGGGCGGGTTTCCCAAGAACTTTTCTTCCGAGTTATAGTTATGGAGGAGCGCAAGGGTTAAAAACCTATGCTTTTAAAAAAGCAATGGAGGCCAATGAAGCCATGATGGAGCGAAGAGGGATAATATTGTCTGCGATAGAACGTTCCATCTTGAACCATGTTTTTGAGCAAACGGCCAAATGGCGTAAAGATTAATTTTTCTGTACTCTTTTTAGTTGAAGTAAATTCAATGGATTCATTTCAAAACCACTGATTCCTTTTTGTACAAAACGAATTGCTTGATCGTAATATAAAGGTACGATAGGGTAATCTTCCATGATCATTTGATCCATTTTTTGGTAGAGTAAAGCACGATCTTCAAGTGATGAAACGGTCATAGCCTCTCTGTAAAGACGATCGTATTCTTGGTTTGTGTAATGGGTGTAATTTGGGCCATTGGGTGAAAAATTTCGACCATAAAAAAGGGAAAGGTAATTTTCTGCATCGGGATAATCAGCGATCCAACTAGCACGGAAAGCCTCCAGTTTCCCGGATGATTTTGCCTGGCGAAGGGTTGGAGTAGGCATTAAGTCGATGGTTAATTCAATGCCAATCTTCTGCATTTCACGTTGCAGGTATTCACAAATATCGAGGTAGTTAATGTCAGTCGCCAGTCGAATACGAGCAGTTTGACCACTTGTTTCAGCATATTTTTCCACCAATTGACGAGCCAAAATCGGATTGTAATCATTGAGGATCGTTCTGTTTCTTCCAGTAAGTCCTTTCGGGATAAATCCATTCAGAGCAGGAAAGCCAATGGTATTCCGCAAATAGTTGATCATCTTTTTACGATCAAAGCCAATGTTAATGGCTTTTCTAATCGCTGTAGACTGTAGAGCAGGGTTGTCGCTATCCATGTAAAAACCGATGTATTCGGTGTTGAGGTAAGGCCCTTTTTGAATGTTTATTTGGTGAGCATATTTTTCTTGTAACTCTCCTGAAGGGGTGAGTAATTCGTCTTTGTAGGAGGGGTCAAGTGAATTCAAAAAATCAAATTCACCTTTTGAAAATAACATGAATTCACTTTGAATATCTGGAAGAAAACGAATGGCGATTGCTTCCAGATAGGGGAGTTGTTCACCTTGTTCGTCTGTTTCAAAATACAAAGGGTTTTTTCGCAATACCAATTTCACATCCTCTTCCCATGCTTTGAATTTAAAAGGACCAGTTCCAATTGGGTGCTTTCTAAAATCATGTGTGCGATCTTCAACAACTTCTTTGGGAACTACTGAACAATAGCGCATGCTCAACAAACTGATGAATGCCGGGAAAGCTAGCTTAAGCTTTATACGAAAAACACTGTCATTGATGGCTTTGTAGCTTTCTACCTGTTGCAATACCCAACCGCCAGGTGAGCCTACATCAGGATCTGTAAGTCGAGAAAAGCTGTAGGAGAAATCTGAGGCAACCACAGTGCGTGTTTTTTCTTTTCCAAAACTAGAGGAGGAATGGAAATTAACATCCTGTCGCAAATAAAAAGTATAGGTTCTTCCTAAGGAATCAATTTCCCATTTATGTGCAATTTCCGGTACTACATTTAGGGAGTCATCTAACTGTACCAGACCATTAAAAAGTTGTTGGATGGGCCAAATATTTTGTGGATTACGTGCAAATGCAGGGTCTAAGGAGGTAATGTTTCTAAATTCGTTGTAGCGAAAAACAGTGCTGTCATCAACGTTTGGTTTTGAATCACAGAACACCATTGTTAAAGGAAGAACAAGACCGCAAAACATCGCTTTTGAAAAGCGGAAAAGATTGTATTTCAAAATTGTATCTTTGCCCTAAAATTAAGCTATTTAAATTAGTCTTGGCGACAACTCTTCTACAAAAACCGACTTCAGCTACCGATAAAGTTCGGGTAGCTTTTCATACCCTTGGCTGTAAATTGAATTTTTCCGAAACGGCAGAAATTGCAAAGGACTTCTCGTTGCTTCATTATGATCGGGTTGAGTTTGATCAAGTGGCCGATGTCTATATCATTAATACCTGTTCGGTCACTGAAAATGCGGATAAGCGTTTCAAGGCTCTAGTGGCAAAAGTATTGCGCCAAAATGACCAAGCTTTTGTTGCGGCAATTGGCTGTTATGCTCAATTACAACCCGAAGCCTTGGCTGATGTGACGGGAGTCGATTTGGTTTTGGGCGCTTCCGAAAAATTTAACCTGACCCACTATTTAAATGATCTGACCAAGCGATCTACTTCGGAAGTTCATTCTTGTGAGATAGATGATGTTAATGAATATAAAAGTAGTTTTTCTACCGGCGATCGTACCCGCGCCTTTCTAAAAGTTCAGGACGGTTGTGATTATAAGTGTTCCTATTGCACCATTCCATTGGCGCGTGGAATTTCTCGAAGTGATACCGTAAGTAATGTTGTTCTAAAAGCAGAGGAAATTGCTGGGCAGGACATTAAGGAGATTGTATTAACTGGTGTAAACATTGGTGACTTTGGAAAAGGAGAATATGGACTTAAAAAACACGATGACACCTTTTTAGATCTTGTGGTAGCCTTGGACCAAGTGCAAGGTATCGAACGAATTCGTATTTCTTCTATTGAACCTAATTTATTGAAAAACGAAATCATTGATTTCGTGGGAAATAGCGCACATTTTGTTCCTCATTTTCATGTTCCACTCCAAAGCGGTAGTGATTTGGTTTTGAAAAAAATGCGCCGTCGCTATTTGTCCAAATTATACACAGATCGTGTGAAACAAATCAAGCAAGTGATGCCTCATGCCTGTATTGGAGTGGATGTTATTGTTGGTTTTCCGGGAGAAACAGAAGAAGCGTTCTTAACGACTTATCGTTTTTTAAATGACTTGGACATTTCCTACCTACACGTTTTTACTTACTCAGAACGGCCCAATACAGAAGCCATAGATTTTGAAGAGGTAGTTCCTATGTCTGTTCGTAACAAACGCTCAAAAATGTTGCGTGGCCTTTCTGTAAAAAAACGACATGCATTTTATCTTTCCCAAATAGGCTCAACCCAGCAGGTGTTGTGGGAAGGTGAAAATAAGAAAGGATACATTCACGGCTTTACAGCCAATTACGTAAAAATGCGAAAACCCTGGAATCCTTCAGCCGTAAATACATTAGAAGAAGTTAAATTGTCCAGAATGGATGAAGAAGGTTTTGTTCGATCGGAAGCTTAGAGCTTAATACCTACCGGGAGTAAGTCCTTGTAACGCTTGTTCTTTCTTAAGAATCCAGCAATTTCTGGGCTAGTAGGAACTACTTTTAGGTTTCTCTCAGCAACTTCATCAAGCACTAATTTAATGAAATCATCTTTGAATGCAGAAGTGGAGATTTCTTCGGGAACTATTAGTTTAGTCAAAAAGATCTTGCGTTCTTGCTCTGCATACTCGATTCGCGCCATTTTTTCATTAAAAATAACTTCGAATTGACGTAAAAAATCATTGTTTTCTAGTACAAGTTTACTCATGTAAAAAAGTGTTTCGTTTGGTTGGCCTAAAAGCCTAATTAATCAACAAAATGTGTTAATTTGGTTCTGGTTTTTTATTAAACCAGTGTGCAAATATACACAAAATTAACCGAGTTGTTAACATTAAATTAAGATTACTCAAGTGCAAAAAGATGTAATACCGCTTTATTTGATGCCAGGGATGGCTGCTAGCCCGCGTATTTTCGAATATATAAAGTTACCCGAAAACTTTGAGTTAGTCTATTTGTCTTGGATGAGTCCGTCTAAAGATGAGCGATTGAGCGACTATGCTAAGCGAATGTGCGAGCGGGTGACTCATCAAGATCCAGTACTTTTGGGGGTGTCTTTTGGTGGGATACTTGTGCAAGAAATGGCCAAGCATATATCCTGTAGAAATGTGATTGTTGTTTCAAGTATAAAGTCAAATGTCGAGTCTACGGTTTTTATGAAGCTTGCCAGGACTACTGCTGCGCATAAGCTATTACCCACCCAATGGATCAAAAGTTTGGAAAGCCTGGCCTTGTATGTTTTCGGTCCCTCTATAGCGTCTAAGGTAGAGGCTTATCAGCACTATTTATCAGAACGTGATCCTGCCTACCTTGACTGGTCCATTGATCAAATTGTGCACTGGGACCAAACGGAAATAAATCCTGAAATAATTCACATTCATGGTGATAATGACGCCGTGTTTCCTATAAAGAACATTGACAGTAGTAATAAATTCTATCGCCTTAAAAACGCGACTCATGCTATGATTTTGACCCATCATAAATGGTTCAATGAAAATTTACCCTCAATCATTTTAAATGCTTAATTAGTTATGAAATCCTACATTTTTTTTACGCTTTTGTTTTGTACCACCCTTTTGATTGGTTTCACTTTTATTTCTTTTAATCAATCAAACTCTTCTGCAATTGTGTCCTATGGTGAACCTTCTACCTACAAAGTACATGCTTTACATGTTCCAGCTCAAGTCGAATTTGCTGGGGAATTAATAGAATTGGATGAACCAGACTTGGTTGAACGTATGGACAAAGAATTGTTAGTGAACACCTATTGGCAGTCAAATACGCTATTGATGATGAAAAGAGCCAATAAGTTTTTCCCACAAATCGAGCGTATTTTGAAAGAAGAAGGAGTGCCAGATGATTTTAAGTACTTGGCCTTGATTGAAAGTGGATTAGAAAACCTTCGTTCTCCAGCAGGAGCTAAAGGGTTTTGGCAAGTCCTTAGAACTACTGGGCGGGAATATGGTTTAGAGGTTAATGCTAATGTAGATGAGCGTTATCACATAGAGCTATCTACCCGTATGGCTTGTGCCTATTTAAAAAAGGCAAAAAACAAACTTGGATCTTGGACTTTGGCAGCGGCCTCGTATAACCGTGGCATTACGGGTATCAATCGGATTTTAAAAAAGCAACAGGCAGATAATTATTTCGATCTATTGTTGGGGACAGAGACTAAACGTTATATCTTCAGAATATTAGCAGTGAAAGAAATCATGCAGGCACCAGAGAAGTTTGGATTTTTTGTAGAAAAGGCACAACTATATTCTCCTATGGAATACAAGACAATTCCTGTAGATACCGCCATAAGTAACATAGCGCGCTTTTCTAAGCAAATGGGGGTAAATTATAAGACCATGAAACTTTATAACCCATGGTTGTTGCAAAACCATTTGAACAATAAATCAAGAAAACTGTATCATATTGCCTTACCAATAGAAACTGGTCCCTAGATTTTTTTCATCTGTTGTTGCATCATTTTGATTTGTTCACTAAGCACATTGTGAGTGTCCGTCTTTTTCGCATCGTTGAGTAGGGTAGTGGCTTCTCTTTTTCTGCGTTTTTGCATTAAAATACCTGCAAGGCTAAGTTTTGCCATGGCTTCATCGGTGCTCATGGACAAACCAAGTGATAAAGCTTTTCTAAAGGACTTTTCGGCCTTGGTTAAATTTGTTTGTGATTCGATTACCCCATGCAGATAGTTGTAGTAACCTTGTTGGCTCCTTACGAGGTTTGCTTCTGGGTTACCAATACGTCCTAACCATTTCAAGGTTCCTTCAAAATCTTGCTTACGAAGACGTAAAAAGGCTAAAAAGATGATTTCATTTTTGAAATAGAGCAAAATGAACATTCCGGCGATGAGTAGCAGAAAAATTCCATTACCAACATAACTTTCAATAAATTGGTAAATTGCGAAAGCAATTGAGGCTGCAGCGAGGATTAATTTGATGAGCTTAGGGAACATGAATTATTTTTGTTGCTAAAGTAGTAAAAACATTCGGAACTATTTTTTGATTCTTCTTGTACAAAATAAAACTTATCGTATATTTGCCATCGATAAAAAAGCAACGAAATCTGCTTTGTATCTATCCTAAGAAATTATGAAAAGAACATTCCAACCCTCCAAGAGAAAAAGAAGAAATAAACACGGTTTCAGAGAGCGCATGGCTTCTGCAAACGGTCGTAAAGTATTAGCGAGCCGCCGAGCAAAAGGAAGAAAGAAAATTTCTGTTTCATCTGAGCCAAGGCACAAGAAATAACAATTTTATGATTGATAATCATCCTATTAGAGTGTTACTTAATTTTTAAGTAACACTTTTTTTTTATATTTATTTTTGATATTACACTATTATGGCAAAGAGAGAAAATCTAAACAAAATCTTAATCATTGGTTCAGGTCCCATCATTATTGGTCAAGCATGCGAATTTGACTATGCAGGTACGCAAGCTTTGCGATCATTGCGCGAAGATGGAATTGAAACTGTTTTAATCAATTCAAATCCAGCAACGATCATGACCGACCCTTCCATGGCCGATCATGTTTACCTAAAACCATTGACCACGAAATCATTGATTGATATTCTTAAAGAACATGGAGATATCGATGCAGTATTGCCTACAATGGGTGGTCAAACTGCGTTGAACCTGTGTATTGAAGCGGATGAAAAAGGTGTTTGGACTGACCATGGTGTTGAAATCATTGGTGTAAATATTGATGCCATCAATATCACTGAGGATCGTCAGCAATTCAAAGATCTCTTAAAGACCATTGATATCCCCGTTGCACCAGCAGAAACTGCAACTTCCTTTTTGAAAGGAAAAGAAATCGCGCAGAAATTTGGTTTTCCATTAGTGATTCGTCCCTCCTTTACTCTAGGCGGTACAGGAGCATCTTTCGTCCATACAGCAGAAGATTTTGACGAGCTATTGACGCGCGGTTTAGAAGCTTCTCCAATTCATGAAGTGTTGATTGATAAAGCACTTTTGGGCTGGAAAGAATATGAATTAGAATTGTTACGCGACAAAAATGACAATGTTGTCATTATTTGTGCAATTGAAAATATGGATCCCATGGGGATTCACACGGGAGACTCTATAACCGTTGCGCCAGCAATGACCTTATCCGATGTGACCTATCAGCGCATGCGTGACATGGCCATTAAGATGATGCGAAATATTGGAGATTTTGCAGGTGGATGTAATGTACAGTTTGCAGTTAGTCCAGACGAAAATGAAGACATCATTGCCATTGAAATCAATCCAAGGGTATCGCGTTCTTCTGCACTTGCTTCTAAAGCCACCGGATATCCAATTGCAAAAATTGCTGCAAAACTAGCACTTGGTTATTCTTTGGATGAATTGGATAATCAAATCACAAAATCAACTTCTGCTTTGTTTGAGCCAACAGTTGACTATGTCATTGTAAAAATACCACGTTGGAACTTCGATAAATTTGAAGGTTCTGATCGTATTCTTGGCCTTCAAATGAAGTCAGTAGGTGAGGTAATGGGAATTGGACGCTCATTCCAAGAAGCCTTGCACAAAGCCACTCAGTCGCTCGAAATTAAGCGAAATGGTCTTGGGGCCGATGGAAAAGGATATACCGATTACGAAACCATTATTAGTAAATTGACCCACGCAAGTTGGGATCGTGTTTTTGTGTTGTATGACGCCATCCAAATGGGAATTCCTTTGAGTCGTATACATGAGATCACCAAAATTGATTTATGGTTCTTGCGTCAGTTTGAAGAGCTTTATGCCTTAGAAAAAGAAGTTAGCCAATTTGAGGTGAATACTTTGGAGAAGCCATTGCTTTTGGAAGCAAAGCAAAAAGGTTTTGCAGATAGACAAATTGCCCATATGCTCGGTTGTTTGGAAAGTCAAGTATACAACCTTCGTGAAGAAATGGGAATACAGCGGGTATACAAGTTAGTCGATACTTGTGCAGCAGAATTCTCGGCGAAAACACCCTACTACTACTCAACTTTTGAAGCACAAATGCAAGTTGAAGGAGGAAAGCCTTACAGCGATAACGAAAGTGTTGTTTCTGATAAGAAAAAAATCATAGTTCTAGGCTCAGGTCCAAATAGAATTGGCCAGGGAATTGAATTTGACTACTGTTGTGTGCATGGAGTTCTTGCCGCATCAGAATGTGGTTACGAAACAATCATGATTAACTGTAATCCAGAAACGGTTTCTACCGACTTTGATGTTGCAGATAAACTCTACTTTGAGCCTGTTTTCTGGGAGCACATTTATGACATCATCCGACATGAAAAACCAGAGGGTGTAATTGTTCAGTTGGGTGGACAGACCGCATTGAAATTAGCTGAAAAGCTCGACCGTTACGGTATCAAAATTATTGGTACAAGTTTCGATTCCCTTGATCTTGCTGAAGATCGTGGAAGTTTCTCTACACTCCTCAAAGACAACAACATTCCTTATCCTGAGTTTGGGGTGGCCGAAAACGCCGATCAAGCTCTAGCGCTAGCAGATGAGTTGGACTTTCCTATTTTAGTTCGTCCTTCCTATGTATTGGGAGGTCAGGGAATGAAAATTGTTATCAACAAAGAAGAGTTGGAACAACATGTTGTCGATTTGTTACGTAAAATTCCAAATAACAAGCTATTATTAGACCACTACTTAGATGGTGCAATTGAAGCAGAAGCAGATGCAATTTGCGATGGTGAAAATGTGTACATCATTGGGATTATGGAGCATATTGAGCCCTGTGGTATCCACTCAGGAGATTCGAATGCCACATTACCGGTGTTTAACTTAGGTGAATATGTTTTACAACAAATTAAGGACCATACCCTAAAAATTGCGAAAGCATTGAACACCGTAGGTTTAATCAACATTCAGTTTGCAGTTAAAGAAGACAAGGTCTACATTATAGAAGCCAATCCAAGAGCTTCACGAACAGTTCCTTTTATCGCCAAGGCCTATAAAGAGCCCTATGTGAACTATGCAACCAAGGTAATGCTCGGTGAAAATAAGGTGACTGATTTTGATTTCAATCCTCAATTGGAAGGATACGCAATCAAACAACCGGTATTCTCCTTCAATAAATTTCCAAATGTTAACAAACAATTGGGGCCAGAAATGAAGAGTACTGGAGAGAGTATCTTATTTGTAGATTCCTTGAAAGATGATGAGTTCTATAATCTTTATGCAAGACGTAAGATGTACCTAACTAAATAAAAAGAATTTAGCTACCTTTATTGAAATATTTACTCCGATGAAAGATTTGAAGAAAGAGACCATGGTGATCATCAGTTTAATTGTTTTAGCTGTTGCTTCGCGCTTATTACCCCACCCACCTAATTTTGCACCCATTACAGGGATTGCATTGTTTGCTGCGGCTAAATTTCAAAGTAAGTTAACGGCACTATTGCTACCAATAGTGTGCTTGTTTATGACAGATTTGATTTTAGGTTTGGGATGGATTAATCTCGTTGTTTACGGCGCCTTTGGAATGATTTCTTTAGTGGGCTTTCTGACAAAAAAGGTAAGGATTCAAACCGTTCTCCTCTCTTCTATAGTATTCTTCGGGGTATCTAATTTGGGTGTATGGGTCTTGTATTATCCCCTTACTTTAGAAGGCTTTATGACATGTTTTACTTTGGCGATTCCATTTTTCACCAATACTTTGTTAGGGGACATGGCCTATACAGCTATGTTATTTTACAGTTTTTCGACCGTTAAAAAAACCTATTTAAGAACAGCTTAATTCTTTGTATATTTTTGTATTTTTGTCTGGTGAACAGGTTCTTGTTTTACAAGATGAAAAGGGAAATTGGTGTAATACCAATGCTGTACCCGCAACTGTAAGCTTAGTCCGCAATAATTGGATGTTTTCTAGGCTCTAATGCCACTGATGTTAATTGGGAAGGTAACTAGAAAAACGCAAGCCAGGAGACCTGCCCGTTCATAGTGATTCGGTTCTTCGGGGATAAAGAAGTTGAATGGCTAAGAAATAGTACGTCCCGTAATTTAATTACAATGAAATCAATGCAAGTTAGTGTATTGACACTACTCCTTATGTGTGTAGCTGTCATACAGGCGCAAGAAACTGAATCAACTGACAGTCTTGCAACCAAAACAAATTATTTGGATGAGATTGTCCTTTCGGATACTCGATTACCAATTAAACGCTCACAATCGGGTAAAACAGTTATTCGAATTGATGAGACACAAATCAAGCAATTTAGTGGGAGAAATCTCGCTGAGCTATTGGCAACTCAAGCTGGAGTTATGGTCTTGGGAAGTAGATCAATAAGCGGTCAAAACCTTCGTATAGGTGTACGAGGTAGTACAAACAATCAGGTACTCATTTTACTCGATGGTGTTCGCGTATCTGACCCTTCACGGATCAGTAATGATTTCGATTTAAACTTCTTAAACCTCCAAGATATCGCTAGTGTTGAAATTTTAAAGGGAGGGGCAAGTACCTTGTATGGAAGCGCCGCTGCTGCTGCGGTCGTAAACATTACAACCAAGAAGAGTTTAGATGACAATCGTTTAAAAATTGGATTAACCACAGGTACAGAGCAAGCACAAAATCAAGGTCTAGAAAACTTAAGTTTTCGATCAGGTAACTTTAGCTATTCAGGAGAAAGTAGTGGTTTAAATTACTCCATCGGAGCTTCTTCCATTTTTTCAGATGGACTAAGTGCTGTTTCCAATGGGAGCGAAACAGATGATTTTTTTCGTTACACCCTTAATGCTCAGGTTGGTAGTTCCACAAAGAATTTTTCCTGGAAACTACTAGCCAGTAAAGCAGAAATTGAGAATGAATACGATAATATATTTCCTGTTGAAGATGCAGATTTTCTTGCTTCTAGCTCTTTTGAGACCGTTTCTTTGGCAGCTTCTTACAATTATACAAAAGGATCAATTTCATTGAATGCGGGTCATCAAGTTACCGAACGGGCGTATCAGGACAATTATCCAAGTGCCTATGCTGCGGTAAATTCATCCGTTGAATTGGTGAATAAATTGACACTCACCGAGCAGTTATACACTGTTCAAGGTTTACTTTTTCAAGAGGCGAGTTATGAAGGAGTGCCCGTTACTAATCAGAAAGATATTTTTGCGAACTTAGTTTATTTGTCCAAAAGCGGGTTCAATGCAACACTTGGAGCTCGTGCCATCGACCATCAAAGCTTTGGAAGTAACTTCACTTACAGTATTAATCCCTCCTATGTTTTTTCATTTGCAGGAAATAGCCAACTAAAAGTTTTGGGGAGTTTAAGCTCCGCATTCATTGCTCCTAGTTTATTTCAGTTGTATGACACCTATTCAGGAAACGCTACCCTTTTGCCGGAAGAAACCACTTCCTTAGAAGTTGGAACCGAGTGGGTAAAAGGTGCAGGAAATGCTTCTTTAGTTTTCTTTCAGCGAAAAGAAGACCCCAAAATTATTTATGATATGTCGACCTATGCATATGCAAATGCTCCTTCGGATATCGTTTATCGAGGCGCAGAATTTGCCTATGCAAATGAGTTATTCGGTGTTCTTGATTTTCAGCTCAATTACACCTTTACTGAACTTAAAGAAGGAACACTCTTCCGGCTTCCAAAGCACGCTGTTAATTCTACCATCAATATGGATATAGCTGAGACCGACAACATAGGGCTTGTTTATGCCTATAGAGGTAAGCGAGAGGAAGTCAATCAATTAGAATTAGACGCTTATAGTCTGATTGATTTACGCTATGCGAAGACATTCCTCGGTGATAAATTAGTCGCTGCACTTTGGCTTACTAATCTCTTGGACAAAGATTACACAGAATTAAACGGTTTTTCGACCAAAGGAAGGAATTTCCGTTTGGGAATTACCTATCAATTTTAGTGTAATTCTTTGACAGAAATCTTCGGGAAGTCAACAAACATTCTTTGCTGATTAGCGGTTTCTTTATCTAGGATTGATTCAAGTACATTTCCTTTTGATGAAGCCGCTTTTTTGGCACTAGTTGTTGGGCTAATGTGATTTAGCGCAGCAGCCAAAAGAGGCTCTGTGGGGCTACCCAATACATCATAGGTAGAAACACGCTCTCTTATGATTAGGTCCTCAGATTCAGGAACCAATCCATCTGTATAGTCTGCAAAACCAGCGCTATTAGCAATTTTTAGCACGATGGGTTGCATGGCATAGGTATGGTTGGGATTTTTTACTTCATTGTTGTTGTCAATGTAATCGTAGAGTGTGATTGACCCAACATTCTTTCCGTAGGTGCTTTCTCCAATTTGAACCACTTCAATTTTTGAGGCTAAACCATTGAGAAGTAATTCACTGGCAGAGGCACTTCTGCCTGAGGTTAATATATATACCTTGGTTAAACTCAAGCTGGGTAAACTAACTCCAGCTGTGGTAGAATCGACAAAATAATTATTAAAGTCAAGATCGTCGTCTGGGTCGCTATTGGTATTGACACCATCAATGTAAGCCATGAGTTTACTGTTCCAGATTTGTTGTGCAAAAATGTCTCCAGTGAATTGACCGGTAATTAAACTGGCCAAGTAAGTACATGTTTGTACCGAACCACCCCCGTTGTATCTAAGATCAACAACAAGTTCAGTGATGTTTTGGTTTTGAAGTTCAGTAAAAGCATCGATTAAGGCTTGGTTAAAATCGTGTTCAGCTTCTCCGTCACCATCAATGTCTACTACGCCTACAAATTTATTGTACATCAAATAACCAACACGGACCCCATTGTGGTCAATGACAAGATTTTTATGGATGGGTACTTCTTGGAAGTTTTCTTCTTTGTCCAAGGTGATCGTAATGTTTCTTGGTGTTACCACATCTATTGTTGAGTCATAATCTACTAGATCTATGCTGTAGCTCATGGCATCACTGTAGATTAAACCACTGTAGCTATCAAGCGTTAGCTCTTGGCCATTTACACTGTTAAAAACATCTCCTCGTACCACGCCTTTTTGGGCAGCATCAGAGTTGGGCATTACATAAGTGACTGCAGCAACAAGACCATCGCATCCATCGCAACGACGATACAAGATGAATTTCATACCGTTAGAGGCAGAGATTCCCGACAATTGATTTTCGAGTACTTCGTAATCCTCTTCAATCCAACTAAAACGGTCTCCACCTTCGGGAAAGTTATTTCTGGTGTACAAAAGACTGTTAAAAAATTCTTCTCCTTGATCCAATGAGCTCAGGAAGGTTTTGTAAGCCGCTGCGTTGTCGTCACGGGTATCAGCTAAGTTGGGTACATCTTCTTGCCAGTAATACCACTGATTAAGTCCTTTCCAAATAAAATCATTGATTTCAGTATTAATTTCTGCTGGAGGATCAACGATGGTAATTCCATCATCATCTTGGTCGTTTTTAGCACAGTTTGCTAGGATAAGACTTGCAAATAGAATTTTAAAAAAAGTACTTTTCATAGGAGATTTTTACATGTGCAAATTAAAGAAGATATTTTAAACCTCCTTCATTTACCCTAATATTGTTATAAATTTATACAAAGATTATTCCAAAATGAAAAAATTACTTTTAGTACTCTCTTTTTTTGGCTTTTTTATGGCCAATGCTCAGTCAGTTTTTGATGAATATGGTGGAAATCCGTCGGTATCAAACTTGAATATAAGTCCGCAAATGTTTCAGCTAATGAGCAAGTTTAAAATCAGTACAAATGATCCTGACTCTCAGGCCTTAATTGAAATGATTCAAAACCTAAAAAGGTTTAGGGTAATGAGTACAAAAGATGTTCTCATTGCAAACGAGATGGAGTCTTGGATGCAAAGAGAGTTGACGAATTCTGCTTTAGAATCAATTTTAAACATGACCGAGAAAGGTGTTAACGTCCAGTTTGCTGCCGTTTACGGAGATGATGAAGCTAGTGTAAAACGCCTGGTGATGTATGTGAAGGGGTTACAGGATTTTATTGATACCAATGACGATATTCAATTGGATACCACTACCGATTTGGATTTTATTTTGTTGGAAATTGTTGGTACAATCGATTTGGCCCAAGTGAGTTCCCTAACCAAGTTGATCGATGTTCCTGGTGGAGAATACCTAGATGCCTTAAAAAATTAGATCCCTGTATAGTTAAACGGGCTGATGGTTTTAAGTTCTGCTTTGATTTTACTGTCAATTGCTAATTGGTCAATAAAACTATGGATAGAAGCTTGATTGATGACCTCATTGGTTCTAGTCAATTCTTTAAGCGCTTCGTAGGGATTAGGAAAGCCTTCTCTTCGCAAAATGGTCTGAATTGCTTCGGCCACAACGGCCCAGTTTTTCTCTAAATCTGCATTGATTTTCTCTTCATTTAGCAAGAGTTTTGACAGGCCTTTCAGGGTAGATTGAAATCCAATGATTGAATGTCCAAAGGGTGTTCCTACATTACGTAAAACAGTACTGTCAGTCAAGTCGCGCTGCAAACGTGAAATGGGGAGTTTTTCGGCTAAATAATTAAAAAGAGCATTGGCAATACCCAAGTTTCCCTCAGAGTTTTCAAAATCAATAGGGTTCACCTTGTGTGGCATAGCTGAAGAACCAACTTCTCCTTCTTTAATTTTTTGCTTGAAATAATCCATGGAAATATAGGTCCACAAATCGCGGTCAAGGTCAATTATAATGGTATTGATTCGCTTCATAGCATCACACAAAGCTGCAAAGTAATCATAGTGTTCAATTTGTGTTGTTGGAAAAGAATGATGTAATCCCAATTGCTCTTCAACAAAGCTTTTTCCAAAGGCTTTCCAATCTTGCTTTGGATAGGCAATTTGATGAGCGTTAAAATTTCCAGTTGCTCCTCCAAATTTTGCTGCATTTGGGATAGCGATTAATTCTTCTCGTTGATGTTCTAAACGGTTTACAAAAACATCTATTTCTTTCCCCAATCGAGTAGGAGAAGCTGGCTGTCCGTGTGTTCGCGCCAACATGGGGACATCTTTGTATTCTTCAGAAAGTTCTACAAGGCGATTGATGACTTCATCTAGTGAAGGCAGGTATACTTTCTCAACAGCTTCTTTGATCGATAGTGGAATGGAAGTGTTATTGATGTCTTGTGAAGTCAATCCAAAGTGAATAAACTCTTTATAATCTTGAATTTCTAAACGATCAAATTCTTTTTTGATAAAGTACTCTACGGCTTTTACGTCGTGATTAGTAGTTTTTTCAATCTCTTTGATCTCTTTTGCATCCTCTTCTGTAAAATGTTTGTAGATCGAACGTAAATCTTCAAAAAGCGAATGATTTACATTGGCGAGTTGTGGAAGGGGAAGTTCGCATAACGCAATAAAATACTCAATCTCTACCCGCACACGGTATTGAATTAAAGCTTCTTCCGAAAAATAAGCTGCTAAGGATTTGGTCTTTCCACGGTAGCGACCGTCGATTGGAGAAATTGCGTTTAATGCGGTTAGTTTCATAGTTCAAAATAAAGGTACAAAGATAAGGCTTCTTGTTGAATCCTTATCCCTTATTTAGGTTAATTGATTTATGAGTGATCGAAACCCTGGACTACAGTTTGGTCTCTTTTGCTCAATGTATGCTAGGAATTCCTCTTCAATCCAATCCTCATGTTTTCTGAAAAAGTGAAGTGTTTTCATCGCAAAAGCAATCGCAGCAATTTTTTTTGCATCGATCATGTAAGCAAAGCATAGGTTTACAATGCTGTCAATTTGATTTTTTGTAAGTGCATTTCTACGTGAACTTTTTTTGCAATAGTGGAAGAGAACCTTAGCCATTGGTCGGCGTTTACTTTCATGGACTTGTTGTTGGGTCCCTTTTAAAAATTGGTCGAGTAGTGGGGTTAAATCATCTAGTCGTTTAAGGATGTAGGGTTCAAAGACCCAAGCAGCGACGATATGTTCTCGTTTACTAGACGGAGCACAAGCAAGATCAAATAATTCTTGGAAGCTGTTCGGATTTTCTTCGATAAACTTGACTCCTCTTTTACGATCAGCGATCGAGGCATAAAATTGGAGTAGTAAAACCCTGAGCGATGTCATTGTCAGAGCTGTAGAATCTTGTATTCTTCATAGCACCCACTGATGGCTTCGAGAATTTGCAAGTCATTCGCTTCTTTAATGAAGGCATTGGAGTAGTTGCAATTGCGTAGAATTTCATCGAGGTTAATCCGTTCAATACCGAGGAATTGAACCAAAACTTCGCGATCAAATTTTGTTCCAAGGAGTGCTTTAATCGCATCATCCTCCCGCATTTTTTTTAGTTTCCGCATTTGTTTTGGGTTTTTTCCAAAGAGATTATAGAGGAAATCAGCAGGATTAAATAAAGAGCCTAATGCTTTTGAGATTGAAGAACGATTTCTGTTTCCAGCTTCGTAGCCAGCACGTGGAAGTCCAGGAATACTGTAGCGTCCTGCAGGATTAATGGGAACTTTACGTACATCTATATCAAGGTATCCTGTCAGTTGGTACGGACGAACAATAACTTCTTCAAGCGCAAAGGATAGTTCTGTAAGTCTAAATATAGGCGCGCCAAATTTCACCATGTCATTACTAACGGCTACTTTCAAAGGCTTGAACCCTAAGTAAGAAAAGTATAGGGTGTCTTGCGCTTGAACAGCAATTTCAAATTCTCCATTGGTGTTGGTAATTACCCCTTCAACAGAACTCAAATTCAATACATGTACACTAGGCATAAATGTATCGGTATTATCATTCTTCACTTTCCCTTTAAGGAGAATGTTTTGTTGATCTTGTCCAAAGCATAAATTTGAACAACAGAAGATCAAAAATAGAAGTAATGAAATTATTCGCATGAACACAAAAGTAACAAGAAAAAATAGAGTCTCGTTTTGGTAACCCAAAAAATCAAGGATTTAACGTCTTGGGCGTCTTCCAAAGCCAGATGGTTTGCTGCCATCACTACTTCTTCTTTTCTTTTTATATTCTGATCCACCTCCATTATTTGAGAACTTTTTGCGATCACCACGACGCTCACTACGTCGATCACCGCCCCCACCGCCAAAGCGTTTTCCTTTTCCACCGCCACCGCCACTTCCGCGGGGTCCTTTTTCGGAAACTTCTACATTGATTGAGCGTCCATTTAGTTCAAAGTCGGCAAAGGTTTCAAGTACTTTTTCACGATGCTGGTTGGGTGTATTAAAAAAGGCAAAACTATCCATGACATCCACGTGGAAAACATCATCCTGTTCAAGAGACAAGGTTGATTTTAATAGGTCTTTCAAGTCCATCCAGTTGAATTCATCCCTAGCCCCTAAATTAATGAAGAAGCGGGTACTGTCTTTCTTGTTGTGTTTTACTTTTTCACGGCCATCATCTCTTGCACCAGCTAGTGTATTGAGATCTTTGGCACCTTTGTAGTAATTGTGGAAACGCGCAAATTCTACAGAGACTAGGCGTTGGATCAATTCTTCTTTGCTTAAGTCAGCTAAAACTTCCTCTACTTTTGGCAGGTAATCAGCAATTCCATCATTGATTTCTGTATTGTGAATTTTTTTGGCTAAGTGATATAGCTGTGTTTCACAAATTTCGATTCCTGTTGGAATTTTTTTGGCTTCAATTTTAGATTGAATGATTTTTTCAATAGAGCGAATTTTACGCGATTCACTTTGCGTAACAATAATCATTGATACTCCTTTATTACCGGCACGACCTGTTCGACCACTTCTGTGGGTATAGGTTTCGATTTCATCGGGTAATTGATAGTTGATAACGTGTGTGATATTATCTACGTCAATTCCTCTTGCAGCAACATCTGTAGCAACCAACATTTGAATCTGTTTATTTCGAAACGACTTCATGACGATGTCACGTTGGTTTTGACTTAAATCTCCATGCAGTGCTCCTGCATTGTAACCATCCTCAATTAGTTTTTCGGCCACACGTTGTGTGTCGCGCTTGGTACGACAAAAGATCACTGAAAAAATATCGGGGTGTGCATCTGCTAATCGTTTGAGGGCTGGGTATCGATCACGTCCACTAACGGCATAGTATTCATGGGCCACATTTTTGGTACCTGCATTCTTTGAACCCACGGTAACCTCCAATGGGTTATACATGAATTTCTTTGCAATCACCGAAACTTCTTTTGGCATGGTGGCAGAAAACAACCAAGTGCTTTTGTCGTCTGGCGTGTTCGAAAGGATGGAGGTAATGTCTTCAAAGAAGCCCATGTTTAGCATCTCATCTGCCTCGTCAAGAACACAGTATTCTACACGAGAAATGTCGACTAAGCGTCGTCTAATCATGTCTTGCATACGTCCGGGAGTTGCCACAATAATCTGTGCCCCTTTTTTAACGTTCTTGGCTTGATCTGTTATACTAGCACCTCCATATATTGCAACCACATTAATGCCTTTAATGTGTTTGGAGTAATTTTTTATTTCTTGCGTGATTTGTAAACACAGCTCACGTGTAGGCGATAAAATTAAGCCTTGGGTTGTTCTGCTTTTGACATCGATTTTTTGAAGCATTGGAAAACCAAATGCAGCTGTTTTACCGGTACCCGTTTGAGCCAAGGAAACGATGTCTGTATCTTGTTCTAAAAGGAGGGGAATTGTTTTTTCTTGGACTTCAGAGGGTGACTCAAAGCCCATGTCTTCGATGGCTTGTAATAAAGCATCATTGAGACCTAGTGATTGGAATGTTGTCATTGCTGCAAAGGTACCACAGTTTACTGGTATATAATAACTTTGCACCCGTTTAATTGAGTAAAGTTAGCTGTTCAATTCAGTTAAAATTCCCCAATATTTAATTTCTTTCACATTGGTGAAAGGGATGCAAGAAATTCTTGTGTAGCTATGGCTCTATGGCTGATTTTGTTTTTTACCTCATTGCCAAGTTCTGCAAAAGTCTGAGAGTAGCCTTCTGGCACAAAGATGGGATCATAGCCAAAGCCAAGTGAGCCTCGTTTTTCAAACAGCATATGGCCGCGGACTTTGCCCTCGCAAAGCCATTCTTTTTTATTCATGCAAACGGCAATAACTGTTCTGAATTGTGCTGCTGTAGAAGGTTTGTCTTTTAGCTGTTCCCAGACTTTTCTAATGTTTGCCTCATTGTCTCTTTCTGGTCCTGCATAACGCGCAGAATAGACCCCAGGTTCTCCATTTATGGCATCGATTTCTAAACCAGAATCATCAGCAAAACAGCTGTAGCCATAGTTGTCATAGACATATTTGGCTTTGATCATTGCATTTTCTTCAAGGGTGGTACCCGTTTCTTCAATCTCATCGGTACAGCCAATATCGGTTAGGCTAAGCAATTCGATATGTGCTGGAACTAATTGCTTTACTTCAGCAAGTTTGTGGGCATTATGGGTGGCGAAAACAAGTTGCATATTATTGATGATGATAAGGTTCGTTTTTTAGAATCGTATGGGCGCGATAGAGTTGTTCTACAAAAAATAGCCGAACCATTTGGTGGGAAAAGGTCATGGGAGACAGGCTTATTTTTTGTTGTGCTAAAGCATAGATTGCAGGTGAAAAACCATAGGGACCTCCCACAACAAAGACCAGTCTTTTTAAACCTGAAGCCATTTGTTTATTCATCCATTCAGAAAATTGCAGGGAAGAGAATTGTTTTCCTCCCTCGTCTAGTAATATGACTCGATCTCCCGGTTTTAATTGCTTTTTTAGGGCGTCTCCTTCTTTTTCCTTTTGTAGTTTTTCGCTAAGATTCTTACTGTTTTTAATGTCCTCCACAATCTGAATCGAAAATTTGGTGTAGTGTTTCAGCCGTTGACTGTATTGTTCAATCAATTGTTGAATTTCTCCTTGATCTGTTTTTCCGACACAAAGTAACACACTTTCCATGTCACAAAAATACAAAGGGAAACAGGGATATCCGTGTGAAATGCTGTAATTTTGAAAAAACAATTTGAGTGAGGACACATTGGACTTCTTTACCGGGAATCAAACAGGTGATTGCTTTTTTGCGTTTATTACGCATTCCTGGGCTCAAAGGTTTTTCCATGTATGATCTAGTCGAATTGTATTTGGTGGGTATTCTTCGTGGCGCCCTCACCTCTAGAGCAGGTTCAATTTCATTTAGTTTTTTTATGGCCTTGTTTCCCTTCTTGCTTTTTGTGTTAAATTTAATTCCCTTTATCCCCACTTTTTTTTCCATAGAAAATTTCGATCTTGTATTGTTGGAATTCATCGAAACCCTATTGCCAGCAGATACACATTCTTTCTTCAGCACAATATTTAATGACATTCAAAACAAGCCCAGAGGAGGTTTGTTGTCCTCAGTTTTTATTCTTTCCATCCTTTTGTCTGCCAATGGGGTGAACTCTATTTTTACCAGTTTTGAGGTTTCTTATCATGTAAAAGAATTGAGAAATATTTTTAAACAGTACCTCTATTCTCTTGGCGTAAGTGTTTTACTTGCCATTCAGTTATTGATTGCTGTGATTTCTTTCATCTATTTCAAGCTCGCATTTCAAAGTTTTCTTCCCGAAACCTTGGATTGGATTATTTGGGGACAGTATTTATTGTTTATTGCGTTGGCATATTTTTCTATTTCCATTTTGTATTACTTCGGAACAATAGAAGGAAAGCTTACACACTTTTTCTCTCCAGGAGCATTTATGACCCTTTTACTGTTCATAGTGAGTACGTATTTGTTTGGAATATACGTGGATAATTTCTCGAACTATAATCAACTTTATGGTTCCATTGGCGCACTATTGATTTTTATGTTATACACCTGGATCAACTCCATCGTGTTACTTTTGGGGTTTGAACTAAATGCCACCATCAGTAGACTGAAACAAGGAAAAAATACGCAATAAAGGATGCAGTTTTTCATTGATGTTTTACTGCCTTTACCTTTGCCCAAAGCATTTACCTATTGGGTAGATGAAGCCGAATTTGACTTCCTTGATCCTGGTTTTCGCGTGGCAGTTCCTTTTGGAAAGAATAAACTATACACAGGACTTGTCTATAAAAAACATAGCTTGGCACCACAAGCCTATACACCCAAACCTATTGAAGTAATTTTAGAAGACCATCCAATTGTTAATATCAAGCAGTTACATTTTTGGGAATGGATGAGCGATTATTATCGATCTACCCTCGGTGATATACTGCGGGCTGCACTTCCGAGTGCTTTTTTATTGACAAGTGAGACTTTTGTATCTCGAGTAAAAGACATAGATATTGAGTGGGATGAGCTGAGTGACGAGGCTTACCTTGTGCTTGAGGCACTTGAACAACGAGATCTTTTAATTGAGGATATTCAGGCGATTGCTCAACGAAAAACGGTGCTATCTCTCTTGCAGGTTTTGATCGAGAAAGGTTATGTTCAAACGCAACAATCTTTGAAAGAGAAATACAAGCCTAAGAAAAATCGTTATCTGCGTATTCATCCTGATCATACTTCGGATGAATCAATGGGCCTTTTATTTGATCAACTCAAGCGCGCACCTAAACAAAGTGCTTTCGTCTTAGGGCTTTATCAGCTAAAGACTGAAGAAGAGTGGGTAAAACTTAGTCAGCTTAAAAAACAATTAAGTCTCACAAGTGGTTTGATTAGAACTCTTTTGGATAAAGGAGTCATTGAAGAGCGGTGGATGCAAGAGGATCGTTTGTTGTTGAAAAAAATAAGCGCAGATACAAAGCCAATGCTTTCTTCTGCACAACAAATAGCATTAAATGAAGTGCGGGCACAATGGAATGATAAAGAGGTGGTTTTACTTGAAGGAGTTACTTCTTCAGGGAAAACTGAGTTATACTTTTCTTTGATTGAAGAGCAATTAAAAAAGGAGAAGCAAGTTTTGTTCTTGCTACCAGAAATTTCATTGACTGCTCAAATGGTTCAGCGTTTACAAAAGCGTTTTGGTGAACAAGTCACTGTTTTTCACTCAAAGTTTTCCATACATGAACGGGTTGAAGTTTGGCAAAATATTTTGCACAATAGTCCAAAAGCTCGTATTGTTCTAGGGGCACGGTCGGCAGTCTTTTTGCCTTTTAGTCAGCTTGGGCTTGTGGTGGTAGATGAAGAACACGAGGTTTCCTTCAAGCAGTTTGATCCTGCTCCACGTTATCAAGCGCGAGATGCAGCCATTGTTCTGGCAAATCAACATAAGTGTAAATTATTGTTAGGTTCTGCAACTCCTTCTATTGAAACGCGCTTTAACGTTGAGCGAAAGAAATATGGTCATGTCAGATTGCTTGAACGTTTTGGCGAAGCGTTGCTACCGTTGGTGCAAACCATTGATTTAAAAGAAGCACACAAGAAGAAGGAAATGAAAGGTTTGTTTTCAAAAACACTTTTCGAAGCCATAGAAAACTGCCTCTTGGCAAAAAAGCAAATCATCCTCTTTCAGAATAGACGAGGTTATGCTCCTTTATTGGAGTGCCACAGTTGCGGTCATGTTCCACAATGTACCAATTGTGATGTTTCACTGACCTATCACCAATACAATCATCAGCTGCGATGTCATTATTGTGGTTATCATATTGCAAAACCCTTGCAATGTGCCGTATGTACGAGCCCTTCGCTAGAATTAAAGGGAACAGGTACTCAACAAATTGAAGAGCAAGTTCAGCATTATTTCCCTCAAGCAAAAGTAGAGCGTATGGATTGGGATTCTACGCGTGGAAAGTGGTCTTTTGAAAGTATCATCGAGCGATTTACTACTGGAGAGGTAAATGTTTTAGTAGGAACTCAAATGGTGACCAAGGGCTTGGATTTTAAAAACGTTGGCTTGGTAGGTGTTATCAATGCAGATTCCCTTTTGTTTTTTCCGGACTTCCGTGCGCATGAACGTGCTTTTCAATTACTCACCCAAGTTGCTGGAAGGGCCGGACGCTCAAACGAACAAGGGAGTGTGATGATTCAGTCTTTTTCCCCTGCTCATCCTGTTTTACAGCAAGTTATTCAGACAGATTATGAAGCGCTTTATGCACAGCAGATACATGAGCGCAGAACCTTTGATTATCCTCCTTTTTTTCGTCTCATCAAGATTTCCTTAAAGTCCAGAGATTACCAAAAGGCACAGCAAGCTGCACAGTGGTTACACGATGTTTTAGCTCAACATTTGACAACACCGATACTTGGGCCAGTTGATCCTATGGTCGCCAGGGTTCGGAATCAATACATCAAACAGTTAATGTTGAAATATCCAGACAATAATACTCGCAAGCATGTTAAGGATGTCTTGTCCAATGCGCTAAAGAGTATAGAGGCGATTGGACAATTTAGATCAGTTAAAATAAATGTTGATGTAGATCCTTTCTAGACAGACAGTATCAATGACTTGAATTCTTTTGTGCGAAAGCGACTAAGTGGGATGCTTTTGGTTGTGAGATGAATTTCGTTAGCGCTGTAGTTTTTTACTTTCTCTAAGTTAATTATGAAGGATTTATGGCATCGAAAAAAAGTATCCGCCGGGAGTAATGTTAGTATTTTTTTCATTGTCATTAAAACTACGTACTTGCGTTCGTTGGTTACTATTTTGACATAGTCTCCCATGGCTTCAATGAAATCAATTTTTTCGTGTTCAATGCGTTCTGTCATCAGGTCACAGCGAACATCGATGTATTTTGTGGGTAGGATAATTTCTTTTTTCTCAATAAAATATGACTGATTGCCTAGTCGGTCAATGGTTTTTTGGAAGCGTTCTTTTTCCAAAGGTTTTAAAATAAAATCGAATACACCAATAGTAAAAGCTTTTACGGCATCTTTGGTTCTTGATGAAAGGATGATAATGGGGCGATTTACTTGCTCTTTTTCAATAAACGCAAACCCTAATTCATTGCTTAGGTTTGGGTCAATAATCAAAAAGTCAACCGCAGAATGTTGAAGAAATTTCCTCGCTTCCTTTACTGAATCAAAAGTTTCAACTAGGTTAATTTGGTTAGATTTTACCGACAAATCAACGAGTTGTGAAACACTTGTTTGA
>JAKMEK010000086.1 GCA_022425945.1 Flavobacteriaceae bacterium | reverse complement strand
GGTGACAAAACGGACACTTGCTGATTATGAATTTGCAGAGTCCAACCGAGTTTTTCTGTCAAGTCTTTAATAGCCCGTCGGTTCTGATCTTTTAAAGCTCCATTTATTCGTTTTAGTCGGTCGAGATTAATAATTGAATAGAGTAGAAGTCCACCAAGAACTAAAGCAAGTCCGAATAATACTGAAGCACCTACCAAGTGTTCTTTCTTTTCTAATTGGTCAAAGAAGAAGAAGCTTGAGAGAATTGGGTAAGCACCTACTAAAACGACATAAGTCAAAAAATCAAATATTGGTTCAATCAGCCAAGTTTTTCTGACTACTCGTCCTTTTTGTTTTGATTTCGATATGTCGATTTTATCGTGTCTCAATTTTGTTGTTTTTCAAATGCACGCCAACTATTGTGTATACACACCTTTAGGTGTGTTTATTTCCGTTATATTTTCATTGTGTTCCACAATACTTCCTTTATCGTCATGTATTGTTGAATTTTTGATTTGTAAAAATCATCCATAAAGCGATTTTCTTTCTGTGGGGAATGATTATTTTTAATGCCATTGAATATTCAATTTTCCGACCCCGCAATCAATTCAACATCATTGTCACTAAATGCTCCGTAGTTGCTTGCTGTATTTCGCTCTGAGACACCTCATTTAACCGTTCCCTTCTTTTTGTGAATTTTAGGGGTGTGACAAATACATGTGCATTCGCAAATGCTGTTTTAACAATAGGATGTGATGATTGAATGCCGAATGCCGGCCATAGGTTTTCCATGGTTGTAGAACAGATTTGGGTGCTGTTTCAATTCAAATATAGTAAAAAACAGAAAACCCCTCAAAAGAGGGGTTTTGTATATAACGATAAGAAGGGAACGTTAGGCCTTCTTGATCAAGTCAACTAGGTAGTCTCCTACGGCAGAAGTTTTTTGTGCTTCTCCGCCATTGGCGAGGTCTTCGGTTACAAAGCCGTCTGCCAGGGACTGGTCAACAACTTTACGGATCAACGCGCCTTCTTCGTGCAAGCTAAATGACATCTCAAAGAGCATGGCTGCCGAAAGAATGGTCGCCAATGGATTAGCAATGTCCAAGCCAGTTGCCTGTGGGTAAGAACCGTGGATGGGCTCATAGAGGGCATTGTTGTTTCCAACAGAGGCAGAGGGCATAAGTCCCATAGAGCCAGAAATGACTGAGGCTTCATCGGTTAAAATATCGCCAAAGAGGTTTTCGGTAATCAAGACGTCATAGCTGTTGGGCCATTGTACCAAACGCATGGCGACGGCATCGACCAATTCGTAGGATACTTCTACTTCTGGGTACTCTTTTTCCATGGCTTGTACGGTTTCTCTCCACAAACGCGAGCTTTCCAATACGTTAGCCTTGTCCACACAGCACAAACGTTTTGAGCGCGTCATGGCCAATTCAAATCCTTTTTTCGCCAAACGCTGAATTTCTTCCCGGTGATAGGTACAGGTGTCAAAGGCAGTATTGCCGTCGTTTAAACGTCCGCGTTCCCCAAAATAAATTCCACCAGTTAATTCACGTAAAAACACCAAGTCGGTGCCTTCGATACGCTCTTGTTTGAGCGGGGATTTATCGATGAGGGAGGGAAAGGTAAAGGTTGGACGCACATTGGCATATAAGCCTAGTTTTTTACGCATACGCAACAAGCCTTGTTCTGGACGAACTTTGGCCGAGGGATCGTTGTCAAAACGCGGTAAGCCAATGGCGCCAAATAGCACTGCATCTGCTGCCTCGCAAATGGCGTGGGTTTCGTCGGGGTAGGGGTCACCTACCGCATCAATGGCCGCTGCACCGGTAAGGGCGGGTGTCCAATTGATGTCATGGCCAAATTTTTCGGCGATGGTATTACTCACCTTTACGGCTTGATCAATAATTTCTGGTCCAATGCCGTCTCCGGCTAAAAGGGCGATGTTTAGGTTCATATTTATAGAGATATACTATTTAACATTTTTTCGGTGGCTTTGATGGCCGATACGGTTTGGTCAGAATCCAATCCGCGGGTAATGAATTCTTTTTTCCCATTGAGCCAGGTAATGCTTGTTTCACACAAGGCATCCGAATGACTCCCAGGAGGAATATGCACGGCATAATCTACCAGCTGAGGGAGGGGCTTTTTCTTCTTTTTATAGATTTTACGAATCGCATTGAGGAAGGCATCGTATTGTCCGTCGCCAGCAGCGCTTTCTTCGATTAATTCTCCTTCAAGTTCGATGGCAATGGTCGTAGTGGGCTGTAGGCCTTTGGCGTGGGTAAGCACATAGGATTTAATGACCACTGTTTGTTGGGTAGTGCTGCTGTCCAAGACATCAGAAATGATGTAGGGTAAATCCTGTGCGGTTACTTTTTGTTTTTTATCGCCCAATTCAATGATGCGCTCGGTCACTTTTTTGAGTTCATCGTTGTTGAGGGTGAGGCCGAGTTCTTGTAGGTTTTTGACAATGTTTGCTTTCCCTGATGTTTTTCCAAGGGCGTACGAACGTTTTCGTCCAAAGCGTTCGGGCAACAGATCATTGAAATAGAGGTTCTTTTTGGAATCCCCATCGGCGTGAATTCCTGCGGTTTGGGTAAATACATTTGCGCCAACGATGGGCTTGTTCGCCGGAATTCTGAATCCTGTAAAGGTGGCCACCAGTTGACTTACTTTGTAGAGCGATTTTTCCTTGATGTTGGTTTTTACTTCAGGCAAAAAGTCATTGATGACTGCTACTACAGAAGCTAGTGGTGCATTTCCTGCGCGTTCTCCCATCCCATTGACCGTTAAATGCAAGCCTTGTATACCTGCTTTTACGGCCTCCATGGCATTGGCTACGCCCAAATCGTAATCATTATGACCGTGAAAGTCAAAATGCATCGTTGGGTATTTGCTAATGATGGTGCTTAGGTATTGTCCAGTTTCCGTTGGGGTTAATACCCCAAGGGTATCGGGCAGCAAAACGCGTTTAATGTTTTGTGTAGTGAGGAAATCTAGAAAGGAAAACACATAGTCTGAAGAATTGCGCATCCCATTACTCCAGTCTTCGAGGTAGACATTGGTCGTGATCCCTTTGGAGGTAGCCAATGCAATGCATTCCGCGATATTGTTAAAATGTTCCTCTTGGGTTTGTTTGAGTTGAAAGGTAAGGTGGTTGAGTGAACCCTTGGTCAAAAGGTTCTGTACTTTAGCGCCACTCTTTTCCATCCAATCGATTGAAACTCCCTTGTCTACAAAACTCAGTATCTCTACTTGGTCGAGGTAGTTGTTTTCCTTAGCCCAAGCGGTGATGCGCTTTACTGCATCAAATTCTCCTTCCGAAACGCGTGCTGAAGCAACTTCTATACGGTCGACATTCAGTTCTTCCAATAAAAGCTTAGCAAGGGTTAATTTTTCTAAAGCTGAAAAAGAAACACTTGAGGTTTGTTCACCATCCCTGAGGGTGGTGTCCATGATTTCAATCTTTCGCGCTGCGCTCAAACTTTTCGTTTATAGAGGAGTGTTGTCCGCAAAATCACGGATGTTGTCTTTGATGTTCAAGAGGTAGTCAATGTCGTCAAAGCCGTTGGTCATATTCCCTTTTTTGTAGGAATTGATATCGAAATTTTCTGACGCTCCTGTTGAGCTGATGCTAATGCTTTGCTCTGGTAAATCAATCACTAGTTCAGTGGATGGATCAGCTTCGATGGCTGCGAAAATATCGGCCAAGAATGCTGCGGAAACCTGTACAGGTAACACACCAATGTTTAAACAGTTGTTCTTGAAGATATCGGCAAAAAAGCTAGATACAACACAACGGAATCCGTAGTCATAGACCGACCATGCAGCATGCTCTCTTGAGGATCCAGAACCGAAATTCTTTCCACCCACCAAGATTTTACCGCTGTATGTAGGGTTGTTTAACACAAAATCCTCTTTTGGGCTATTGTCTTGATTGTATCTCCAGTCACGGAATAAGTTATCGCCAAATCCTTTGCGTTCTGTCGCTTTTAAAAAGCGTGCAGGGATGATTTGATCAGTATCGACATTTTCAATGGGTAAGGGAACGGCAGTACTCGTAAGTACTGTAAATTTATCGTAAGCCATAATTTATAGTAAGGTTCGTGGATCAGTTACTTTTCCGGTTACTGCAGCGGCAGCGGCAACAATTGGACTAGCCAATAGTGTGCGTGAGCCAGGCCCTTGACGGCCTTCAAAGTTTCGGTTCGAGGTACTCACAGCATATTTCCCTGTGGGTACTTTATCATCATTCATCGCTAAACAAGCTGAACAACCCGGTTCGCGGAGTTCGAAACCAGCTTGGTGTAATTGGTCTAAAATACCTTCCTCTTTGATGGCATTCAATACCTTATGTGATCCTGGAACCAACCAAGCCGTTACATTATCTGCTTTTTTACGTCCCTTGATGATTTCAGCAAAAGCACGGAAATCTTCAATTCGACCATTGGTACAACTCCCTAGGAAAACAAAGTCAATGGGTTTCCCAATCATGTCTTCTCCTTCGTTATAGCCCATATAGGCTAACGATTTTTTGTAAGTAGCTTCTCCGCCTTCTACTGCGTCAGCCGTTGGAATACCATTGGTGATTCCCATTCCCATACCAGGATTGGTTCCATAGGTAATCATGGGTTCAATCTCTGCAGCATCGAAGTGATATTCTTTGTCAAAGTTTGCCCCAGCATCTGTGTGCAAGGTTTCCCAGTAGGTCATTGCCTTGTCCCAGTTTGCTCCGGTAGGGGTGAACTCTCTGCCTTGGATGTAGTCAAATGTTTTATGATCGGGTGCAATCATTCCCCCACGAGCGCCCATTTCAATCGATAGGTTACAGACGGTCATACGGCCTTCCATGCTCATGTTGGTGAAGACATCACCAGCATATTCAACAAAGTAACCCGTTGCTCCAGACGTAGATAAGCGAGAAATAATGTAAAGGGCAACATCTTTTGAAGTAACACCTTTTCCAAGTTCCCCGTTGATGTTGATGCGCATGCTTTTAGGCTTTGGCTGCATGATACATTGGGTAGAAAGAACCATTTCTACTTCTGATGTACCAATTCCAAAGGCGATAGCGCCAAAGGCACCGTGGGTAGAAGTGTGTGAATCTCCACAAACAATGGTAGCACCGGGTTGGGTAATTCCATACTCAGGCCCCACAACGTGGACAATTCCATTCTTCTCATGTCCCAATCCCCAGTACGATATACCGTGTTGGGTGGCATTTTCTTCCAAGGCCTTTAGCTGGTTAGCCGACAAAGGGTCTTGCACAGGTAAATGCTGATTGATGGTGGGTGTGTTGTGGTCAGCAGTTGCAAAGGTTCGTTCCGGATACATTACGGGAATGTTTCGGTTTTTTAAACCTAAAAAAGCTACTGGACTGGTCACTTCATGGACCATGTGTCGATCAATAAATAAAATGTCAGGACCATCTTGTACTTGTTGCACAACATGCGAATCCCAAACTTTATCAAAAAGTGTTTTCTTCATTTGAAGGGAATACTAAGGGTTAAATATTGGCTGCTTCAACGATTTTTGGAATATCGTCGTCGTTAATTTCTTTTTGTACATCAGCAAATTTTAAAAAGCTTTGATATACTTTATCTAATTGTAGTTTGTCTAATTCAAAACCGATTTTCTTTGCTCTATAGGCCAAGGCTGCTCTTCCGCTTCTTGCCGTAAGCACAATCGCAGATTCGGTTACACCTACATCGTGTGGATTCATAATTTCGTAGGTTTCACGATTCTTGATAACACCATCTTGATGAATTCCAGAACTGTGCGCAAATGCGTTGGCGCCTACAATTGCCTTGTTGGGTTGAACCATCATGCCCATGCTTTCTGAGACCAAACGACTGGTGTCGTAAAGTAATTTTGAATTAATGCCTGTGTCCAAATTAAGGTTTGGGTGTTGGCGCATAATCATGACCACTTCTTCTAATGAAGTATTTCCGGCACGTTCACCGATACCATTAATGGTGCATTCAATTTGTCGGGCACCGTTGAGGACACCAGCGATGGAGTTGGCAGTAGCCAAACCTAAGTCATTGTGACAATGACAAGATAGGGTGGCTTTGTCAATGCCTTTCACGTTTTCTTTTAGGAATTTAATTTTCGCACCGTACTCCTCAGGTAGACAATAACCTGTGGTGTCTGGGATATTCAAGACAGTGGCACCTGCTTTGATGACAGCTTCGCAAACACGTGCTAAGAAAACATTATCCGTTCTCCCGGCGTCTTCTGCGTAAAACTCAATATCTTCAACAAAGGATTTGGCATAGGTCACGGCTGCGACAGCGCGTTCTATGATTTGATCCTGTGTGGAGTTAAATTTAAATTTGATGTGAGAGTCTGAGGTTCCTATTCCCGTGTGAATACGTGGGCGCTTGGCATACTTCAATGCGTCTGCAGCGACTTTAATATCATTTTCAACAGCGCGGGTAAGACCGCAAACGGTCGCATTTTTTACTAATTTTGAAATTTCCTCTACGGAATGGAAATCACCAGGGCTTGAAACAGGAAAACCAGCTTCGATTATATCAACGCCAAGTAGGTCCAAACGTTCAGCAATGACAAGTTTACTTTTGGTGTCGAGCTTACAGCCTGGCACCTGTTCTCCGTCGCGTAATGTAGTGTCAAAAATCTGGACTTTATCTTTTCCCATTGAAGCTGTTATAAATTCTTAAACGAATGTACTATTTATTGTCAAAACCACCTTATTTTTGTGGCAAATTTATTACGATTTTCAAGCGATTATTCGTTTGTTTAAATCATTTAAATTCATAGCTTTACACTGTAAATCATCCCTATGACTAACGACCAAAAAGAAAATTTATTTATTTTAATAAAATCCCTTTCAAAATCTGAAAAACGTCAGTTTAAATTGTTTGCCGGTAGGGTAGAAGCAAATCAGAATGCAAAATTCCTGCATTTGTTTAACTTTTTGGATCGAGCGAGCAAGTATGATGAGAAGGAAATTTTGAAGAAAAACTTTGTCACAAAACAGCAGCTTTCGAATCTCAAAGCCCACCTTTACCGTCAGATATTGATTAGTTTACGGATGAATCCGTCCATTCAAAATGCGCGTATGCAAATCCGGGAACAAATGGATTTTGCCACTGTTTTATATCAAAAGGGGCTTTACAGACAAAGCCTTAAAATCTTAGACAAAACCAAGGCAATTGCCAATAAGTACGAAGAGAAGTATGCTGCTTTTGAAATTGTGGAGTTAGAAAAGGTCATCGAGTCGCAGTACATCACGCGAAGCATGAGTAATCGAACGGAACAATTGATTCAAGATGCCTCTTGGTTGAGTGATCAAAATGAGCTTTGTAGTCAGCTGTCGAATTTGTCTCTTCAGCTTTATGAACGTCTGATTAAAGCTGGTTATGCCAAGAGTGATGAAGAGTTTCGTGAGGTCACTAAATTCTTTTTTGAGCGTTTACCCAGTTCGGACTATGAGCAAATGGGCTTTAGAGAGCGCATGTGGTATTGTAAAGCACACGTTTGGTACAGTTTACTCACACAAGATTTTCTTTCGAGCTTTAAGCATGCTACGCGCTGGGTAGATTTATTCGATCAGTTCCCAAGAATGATCCCTTCGCATCCTGTTTTTTACCTCAAAGCGAACAATTTTTTATTGGAGGCCTTGGTGTTGATTAAATACCCAATTCGGTTTAAAACTGTGTTAAAGAAAATGCAGGAAGTTATTTCATCCAAAGACTTTCCAAAGAATGATAACCTTCAGGCATTGAGTTTTTTGTATTCCTACAACAATCAATTGAATTTGTATTTTTTGGAAGGAAATTTCACAAATGGATTGGTCATCATTCCTGAAATTTCTAGTCAAATAGAAGTGTTTAAAAATCAGATTGACCCCCACCATGTGATGTTGTTGTATTACAAAATTGCCTGCCTATATTTTGGATGTACCATGTACGAAGAAGCCATCGTATTTCTCAATAAAATTGTTCACAATAAAGAACTTAAAATGAGGGAAGATCTTCTGTGCTTTACACGAGTGCTCAACTTGGTTGCGCATTATGAAGCGGGATATGACTATCATATTGACAAGCATATTCGCGATACATTTAAATTCTTGCTCAAGATGGATGATTTGCACGAGGTGCAACGTTCCATGATAGGGTTTATTAGAACATTGGGGAATATTTATCCGCATGAACTAAAAGAAAATTTCATAAAACTACATGCTGAACTAAAGCAGTATGAAGATGATCCTTATGAGCGACGCGCCTTTTTGTATTTGGATATATTGTCTTGGTTAGAGAGTAAGATAGAAAACAAACCCATCGCTGAAATAATCAAAGCTAAAGCAGCTAAGAACCTTCGACAACGCAAGCATTCCATAGCGCATCTTTAGGCGGTGCAGCAATGATGCTTATTTTTTCTTTCTTCACCGGGTGGATTAAACTTAGTTTTCGTGCATGCAAATGTATGCTCCCGTTCGGATTACTTCTCGATGCTCCATATTTCAAATCACCTTTGATGGTATAGCCACAAGCGGTTAGTTGTGCGCGAATTTGGTGATGTCTTCCTGTCAATAAATTTACTTCAAGGCAGGTGTAGCGTTCGAGCGTTTTATGGCGTTTGAAATCCAATATGGCTTCCTTGGAGTTGGGGACTTTTTTTGCATAAGCATAGGATTTGTTTTGCTTGGTATTTCTAGCCATCCAATGGGTTAGGCGGGTTTCATTTGGCAAGTCGATTCCCTCCACAATTGCCCAGTATACTTTTTGGGTTTCGCGTTGTTTGAATTGTTCGTTCAAGCGGGATAAGGCTTTGGAGGTACGTGCAAAAACTAGCGCGCCACTTGTGGGGCGATCCAACCGATGAACAACACCCAAAAACACCTCTCCTGGCTTGTTGTATTTTTGTTTGATGTAGGCTTTGGCCAAGTCAACCAATGGAATGTCTCCAGTTTTATCTCCCTGTACCAAAACACCTGGTGGTTTGTTGACAACCAATAAATGATTGTCTTCATACAAGACTTCTAGTGAGCTTGAGGTTTTAATACTGTTCTTTTTCATTGGGGAAATCCCCAGATTTAACATCGGCGGTATAGTCAGCAACAGCATCCATCACGCTGGTGTGCAAATCTGCATAACGACGTAAAAAACGTGGGCTAAATTCTTTGCTCATTCCCAGCATATCGTGCAATACAAGTACTTGACCATCGACATCGTTTCCTGCTCCAATCCCAATTACCGGGATTGAAATGGATGCGGCTACCTGCTTGGCTAATGCAGCAGGAATCTTTTCCAGTACCAGTCCAAAACAACCCACTTCTTCGAGCGTTTTTGCGTCCTCTAAAAGTTGTCGTGCTTCTTCCTCTTCTTTTGCTCTTACGGTGTAGGTTCCGAATTTATAGATTGATTGGGGGGTTAGCCCAAGATGTCCCATCACGGGAATTCCGGCTTGAATAATTCTTTCGATGGATTGTTTTTCTTGGAGTCCACCTTCTAACTTCACAGCATGTGCACCCGATTCTTTCATGATTCGTATGGCCGATTTAAGCGCTTCTCTTGAATCTGCCTGATAGGCTCCAAATGGAAGATCAACAACAACCAAGGCACGACTAGCTCCACGCACGACTGAACTTGCATGGTAGATCATTTGATCGAGTGTAATTGGGAGGGTGGTCTCATGTCCTGCAATCACATTAGATGCAGAATCACCAACCAAAATGACATCAATACCCGCAGCGTCGACCAAGCCTGCAAAGGTGAAATCATAGGAAGTTAACATGGCGATTTTCTCTCCGTCCTTTTTCATTTGTATCAAAGAGTTGGTCGTCACTCTTTGGTAGCTTTTTTTTGCTGTTGACATGCGCAGTTATTTTCTTCAAATGTAGTTCTTTTCCCTTTTTGACCGAATTTTTTCCTCCCTTTTGAACAAAGTGTCGGTTGATTTATGACAGGCTGTCATATTTGGCGTACTGGCATACTCCTTGAAGAAGTCCTGTAAATTAAAATTTATACAATGAGTAAAATAATTGGAATTGATTTAGGAACAACAAATTCGTGTGTTTCTGTAATGGAAGGAAACGAACCAGTGGTTATTCCAAACGCTGAAGGAAAGCGTACAACGCCATCCGTCATTGCCTTTGTAGAAGGTGGAGAAATCAAAGTGGGTGACCCTGCTAAGCGTCAAGCCGTGACCAATCCAACAAAAACAATAGCTTCTGTGAAGCGTTTCATGGGAAATAAATTCTCAGAATCTTCCAAAGAAGCCTCAACAGTGGCCTACAAAGTGGTTAAAGGTGACAACAATACACCACGTGTTGATATCGACGGACGTTTATACACGCCGCAAGAATTATCAGCCATGACACTTCAGAAAATGAAGAAAACGGCCGAAGATTACTTAGGACATGATGTAGCAGAAGCTGTCATTACTGTTCCTGCTTACTTTAACGATGCGCAACGTCAAGCAACAAAAGAAGCTGGTGAAATTGCAGGTCTTAAAGTGCAGCGTATCATCAATGAGCCAACAGCTGCAGCACTTGCCTATGGTTTGGATAAAAAAGATGGTGGAGATCGTAAGATTGCCGTTTATGACCTTGGAGGTGGAACCTTTGATATTTCTATTCTAGAATTAGGCGATGGTGTATTTGAAGTTTTGGCAACAAACGGTGATACCCACTTAGGGGGGGATGACTTCGATCAAGTACTCATCGATTGGTTAGCAGATCAGTTCAAGGAAACAGAAGACATTGATCTACGTAATGATCCGATGGCCTTACAGCGTTTAAAAGAAGCTGCAGAAAAGGCGAAGATTGAATTATCGTCTTCCACTCAAACAGAAATCAATTTACCTTATGTTACAGCTACCGCTTCAGGACCTAAGCATTTGGTAACTACTTTGACCCGTTCTAAATTCGAACAATTATCTGACGAATTGGTTCGCCGTTCTATGGCCCCTGTAAAAAAGGCTTTGGATGATGCAGGCTTATCGACTTCAGAAATTGATGAAATTATCTTGGTTGGAGGATCTACACGTATTCCAATCATACAAGAAGAAGTTGAAAAGTTCTTTGGAAAGAAACCTTCTAAAGGAGTGAACCCAGACGAAGTAGTAGCGATTGGAGCTGCAATTCAAGGTGGGGTATTGACCGGAGATGTTAAAGATGTGTTGCTTTTAGATGTGACGCCTTTATCTCTTGGAATCGAAACCATGGGAAGCGTGATGACAAAATTGATCGAATCAAACACCACAATTCCAACCAAAAAGTCACAGGTGTTTTCTACCGCTGCAGACAATCAACCCTCTGTAGAGATTCACGTTTTACAAGGTGAGCGTTCTATGGCCGCAGACAACAAGACCATTGGTCGTTTTCATTTAGACGGAATTCCTCCAGCTCCCCGAGGAACACCTCAAATTGAAGTAACTTTTGATATCGATGCGAATGGAATTATTAAGGTTACTGCAGCTGATAAAGCCACAGGAAAAACCCAAGATATTCGTATTGAAGCTTCCTCTGGTTTAACAGAAGAAGAAATCGAAAAAATGAAGCAAGAAGCAGAAGCCAATGCTGATGCCGACAAAAAAGCAAAAGAAGAAGTGGATAAGCTCAACTCTGCCGACCAAATGATTTTCCAAACAGAAAGTCAATTGAAGGAATTCGGGGAAAAACTCTCTGAAGACAAGAAAAAGCCGATTGAAGAAGCTTTGGAAGAGTTGAAGAAAGCTTATGAAACTAAAGACTTAGCCATTATTGATCCTGCATTGGAGAAAATCAATGAGGCTTGGAAAAATGCTTCAGAAGAGATGTACAAGGCACAAGCCGAGGGACAAGCGCAAGGCCAAGCTGGACCAGATCCTGCAGCCGCTGCTGATCCTGCTGCTGGCGGAGACGACGTTCAAGATGTCGATTTCGAAGAAGTGAAATAAGCAGATTTCGAAGAAAAAAAAGCACTGCCTAGGCGGTGCTTTTTTTATTGTATAAATTTGAATAAAAAAAGCATGGAAAATGCAGACAAGCTAGCGTTACTCAATAAAAGTTCGCAGAATTATCTGATCGAAACACTGGGCATATCTTTCACTGAACTGGGTGATGATTATTTGGTTGCCAAAATGCCCGTGAATGAACGGGTCTATCAACCCGATGGGGTATTGCATGGTGGAGCGACCTTTGCTTTAGCTGAAACAGTGGGGAGTGTAGCTTCATATTTATTTGCCAAGACTGACGATCAAATTGTACGCGGCATTGAAATGTCAGGGAATCATCTGCGCTCTGTAAGTAGTGGATATGTGCATGCCAGAGCCGAAAGTATTCATAAAGGACGCACCACTCAAATATGGCAAATTCGCGTTACAGACGATGAAGATCAATTGATTTCTTTGCTAAAATTGACCACCATTACGCTCCCTAAAAAGTAAGATGCAGGCATTTATTTCCTCCCTAAAAAAGAAAGGTTTCCCTTTTGTTTTGTTCCGCTCTCCAGAAGAAAACGAGATTCATTGCTATTTCCAAGAATATAATAGTGAATACCGGACAGAACATTTTAAAGAAGAAGGTTTTGTTTTTGGTAAGTTCGTGGGGGAAGAGTCTTCGTTGTATATTCCTGCAACCCACGCAACGATTATCTCCAACAAAGCCCCCCTGAAGAGTACTTTAACTGCAACAAAGCTTCCGCTAGAGGGAAAAAATTCATTTCAGCAGAAAGTTGAGAAAGCGATCGAGGAAATAAATACTACTTCCCTTGAAAAAGTTGTCTTATCGGCCCCTTTTTCTGTTCCTACTGAAAGGGAGGGAGGGTCGCTATTTGCGGCTTTGGAGCAACGATATCCAAGTGCTTTTGTTTATTACTGGTCACACCCAAAATCAGGAGATTGGTTGGGGGCAACTCCAGAGCAATTTATTTCGCTTGAGGCCAATGCGTTGAAAACGATGTCTTTGGCAGGAACTTTACCCTTGGAAGCCAATCAAAATACTTGGACTAAAAAGGAGTATCACGAGCAAGAATTGGTGACAGAGCATATTGTAAAAGCCTTGAAACGTGTTGTTTCAACTTCTGCCATAAGGGTAGGAGAAAGGCAAACCATTCGCGCGGGTAAATTGCAGCATTTACGGACTTTAATTCAGCTTAGCGTTGAGAAAACTTCATTGAGTAGTATCATCGATGTGCTGCATCCTACTCCTGCAGTTGGGGGGCTTCCTGTGGTTGATGCACAGTCCTTTATTAAGGCTCATGAAGGCTACGACAGAATGTATTACTCAGGATTTTTGGGTACGTTCAAACAAAATGAAAATGCACAACTCTATGTGAATTTGCGTTGTGGAAAGCTGTCAAAAAAGCGCTTGCAATTGTTCGCCGGAGCGGGCATAACCAGCGGAAGTAATTCCTCCGAAGAATGGAACGAAATATGTCGAAAGGCCATGACATTTTTGTCGGTTTTATGATTTTTCGGATAAAATGAAAATAAGCCTTTTTGGTTTTGTATTTTTGTGTGGCAATGATGAAAATGAACGAGAAAAAAAGCACCCAATTCTATTCTACCATTCCCTTGGCGCAAACCATAGTTCTTTTCTGCCAAGCAAAAAACATTCAGCATATTGTCATTTCACCGGGCTCTAGAAACGCTCCTTTAACAAAAGATTTTACCACCAATCCATATTTCACTACCTACAGTATTGTAGACGAAAGAGCCGCTGCTTTTTTTGCCTTGGGGATAGCGCAACAAATTAAGCAACCAGTTGCTGTGGTGTGTACTTCGGGTTCTGCATTGTTGAATTATTATCCCGCAGTTGCTGAGGCTTATTACAGTGACATCCCTTTGGTCGTTTTATCTGCCGATAGAATGCCGCACAGGATAGACATAGGTGATGGGCAAACCATACGTCAAACAGAGGTTTTTGAGCCTCATTTAGAAGCTGCTGCTTATTTAATGCCCGATGTGTCACACGCTACACAAACTTTGTTGGACCATCCCTCGCAGCGCATTTTGCCTTCATCGGCTACAAAAGCAGAGGTTGTGGAACAGCAAAAAAGTATTCAGCAGAAAAATGAAATAGAAATTAATAGGGTGCTCAATACCGCCCTTAGTGCAAAGGGCCCTGTTCATTTGAATATTCCTTTTGAAGAGCCCTTGTACGAAACAACCACCGATCGCATTGAGTTATCAAATTGTAGGGCAGATGCTTCAGTGGCGGAAGAGATTTCTCTAGTGGGCTACATCGATG
>JAKMEK010000062.1 GCA_022425945.1 Flavobacteriaceae bacterium | reverse complement strand
GAATATTTTCATTTACTTGATTATTAGGATTTTATGATTATTCAATTCTAGATGTAAAAACGTACAAACATTTTTATTCATAAAAGTTTTGATGAATTTTTGTATAGTTTATATTTAATCTATTTCGAAATTTTTTTCATAATATTGGAAGGTTTAATTAATTAGAATGAAAGTAACTTTAAAAGTTTTACTAGTGTTTTGTTTTAGCAGCTGGTCTGTCCAAGCACAGAACCTCGCTGGAACAGTATATGATAATGAAACAAAAACTCCAATACCTGGTGCCACAATTATGGTGCAAGGAACCAACAATGGAACCACAACTGACTTTGATGGAAACTTTATTTTAAATAATGTTTCAGGTAATGATGTCTTGATAATTTCTTATCTCGGATTTGAAAGCAAAACCTTAAAAGTGAATGAAAATGATCTTTCACTAATTTATCTAGATGAGTCTGCCGAAATGCTTGATGAAATTGTTGTGACGGGTTATGGCAGTCAACGTAAAAGAGATATTACTGGAGCTGTTAGTTTTGTAGATGCAAAACAAATCGACGAAATCAAACCTATAAAAATCGAACAAGCTCTTCAAGGAACTGTGGCTGGTGTAAACATCTCCACCCAATCTGGAGCTCCAGGTGCTGGGATCAACATTCGTATACGTGGTATTTCAACCAACGGGGATGCGTCACCTGTTGCCATTATTGATGGGTACCAAGGAGATCTTGGCACAATTAATCCTGCAGATATTGAAAGTATAACGGTCCTTAAAGATGCCCAAGCTGCAATTTATGGTACCATTGGAGCAAATGGAGTAATCTTAGTAACAACAAAAAGAGGTCGCAAAAACACACCAACCAAGATTACGTTAGACTCTTCATTGGGCTATCAACAAACCTCTCGAAAGCTTCCTCTTCTCAACGCTAAAGAATATGGAATACTATTAAATGAAGCCTACACCAATGATGGACGCTTTCCAGTGGTGTCAAATACAAGTGCCTTGGAAGAAGGAACCAATTGGCAAGACAAACTCTTCAAAACAGCACCGATTGTTCGCCATTCGCTTACGCTAAACGGAGGGTCAGAAACTACTCGCTATTCAATAAGTGGATCGTTTTTGGATCAGGAAGGTATCATTGGAGGTGAAAAATCTGGATTTCAACGAAACACACTTCGTTCGAATGTTAGTTTTGACTTATCTGACAAGATTGTCTTAAACACAAACATTACCTATACAAACATAAACAGAAAATCTATCAACGATTTTGGATTGGGGTCAATACTTTTTAATGCCATTAATATTCCACCCATCTATTCTGTTTATGATGATGCAAACGAATTTACCCTTGCGCCAACTAATTTAGGAATAGAAATAATTAATCCTTTGGCGCAGCTAGCCAATACTTACAACAATTACATTTTAAATAAACTGAATGGAACGATTGGGCTAGAGATAGAACTTCTTGAAAAGCTTAAGTTAACTACCAGGCTAGGGTTTAATGCTGGAAACAGTAAGTCTAAAAACTTCTCTCCTGTTATTAATTATGGAGGTAAAGTTTTTGACGTGCTTAGGAGTACTGTAAGTCAAAACCGCATCAATGACAATGACTTTACATTTGATGCTTTTTTAAATTACGCGTTTGACTTTGATGCACATCATTTTCAGACGACCTTGGGAACTACAATCTTTAAAAGTTATGGTGATGGTCTTTTTGCCACAGGATTCGATATCCCTAACAATAGTTGGGAAAATGCTGATATAAGTCTCGCCAACGGAATCCCTGAAGAAAAAGCAACCGGATCATACACGTACGACCAAAGACGTTTGTCGTATTTCGGACGTGTACAATATGACTATGCAGAAAAAATATTTGTCTCTGCACTGTTGCGCCGTGATGCCTCAACAAAATTTGGCCCACAAAATCTTAGTGGTATATTCCCTTCTTTTACTGCTGGATATGTTTTATCACAGGAAAACTTCTTAGCAAACAATAATTTTATTGATTTTTTGAAAATTCGTGCTAGCTATGGGTTTTTAGGGAGTGATAAAATTGGCGATTTCAGATATTTATCACAATTAAATGGGGAAGGCGTATATGTATTTGACGACACGCTTACTGTTGGACGAGCAACTGGTGTTGTCCCTAATTCTGCCATCAAATGGGAAGCATCTGAACAGCTAGACTTTGGGGTAGATTTTACATTTTATAAAAGTAAATTTAATTTCACCGCTGATTATTTTAAAAAGACAACCAATGATCTACTACTTGAGTATATTCCTGTATCTGGAATCTTGGGAACCAATGCACCTGGAAGTGGAAGCCCAACTGTAAATGCTGGAGAAGTAGTCAATAAAGGTTTTGAATTTATGCTCTCCTACAAGGAGAATTTGGGAAAAGATTTCACCTTGTCGGCATCAGTCAATGCAACAACATTAGAGAACGAAGTGACTAAAGTGGCCAATAGCTCTGGTTTTGTTGACGGTGGTAGCTTTGGCGTTGGACAATTGCTTCCAGCACGAATGGAGGTTGGATATCCTATCGGATATTTTTTAGGATACCATACAGACGGGATTTTTCAAAACAGAGCAGAAACCCTACAACATCCCTCTCAACTCGCTCTTGGAGCTGAAGCATCGCCTGGAGACTTTCGATACAAAGATTTGAACGATGATGGCGTAATCAATGATAAGGACAGAGCATCCTTAGGAGATCCAATTCCTGATTATACATTTGGTATAAATCTCAGCCTAAACTATAAAAGATTCGATTTTTTGGCCTATGCATTTGCTTCGATTGGTCATGACATAATTCGAAATTATGAAAGAGTTCAAGTACGTGCGAATAAACTCAATTATTATATAGAACGTTGGCGAGGTGAAGGAACAAGCAACAGCATTCCAAGACTAACAACTCGTCCGACAACAAATAATGTATTATCTGACTTTTTTGTTGAAGACGGTTCATTCCTCCGCTTACAAACAGTTCAACTTGGGTATACTCTTTCTGAGACTTTAAGCAACAAATTATTACTAGATAAGGTAAGGGTTTCTGTTACTGCAGAAAACTTAGTTACACTAACAAAATACAAAGGGTTTGACCCAGCTGCATCGAATGGCGCTCCTATTGGAAGTGGAATTGATAATGGGTTCTATCCCATCCCGACAACATTAACCGCAGCAATAAATCTAAAATTTTAAGCATGAAAAATTGGATCAATAAAACATTCATACTTATGCTGTCAATAGGATTAGTAACATCCTGTAGCGATAGCTATGTAGAAGTTGCACCAGAATATTCGATCGATTCAGAAAACTATTTTAATGTCGAAGAAGATTACGAACAAGCCATCGTTGCGGCTTATGACCTTCTGCAAACGACCTACCTCAACTCTATGCTAGGAGAAATTGCATCGGACAACACTTTGTGCGGTGGAGAATCTTCTACTGATGTTCCCGGTTTTCAGCAAATTGATGACATGATTCACACCTCAAACAATGACAACTTGCAGGATCTGTGGAATTGGATGTTTTCAGGCGTACAAAGAGCTGCATATGTCATAGAGTTTAAAGATAAAACAGATTTTGATGGAAAAGAAAGGCTCATTGCCGAAGCTTATTTTTTACGTGCCTACTATAATTTTGAACTTGTTAAGTGGTTTGGGCCAATTCCAATAAAAGAAGCGGGGAGATTCGTCGTTGGAGATGAAGAAAACATTGTACGCTCTTCGGTTGAGGAAGTATATGCATTGATTGAGCAGGATTTATTAATTGCTATCGAGAGTTTGCCAATAACAGCACCACAAGCAGGACGAGTAACACTAGGAGCAGCACAATCACTCCTAGGAAAAGCATATCTCTTTCAAGCTAAGTTTAGCGATGCAGCAGCGATGTTAGATAATGTAATCAACAGCGGGCAGTATCAAATGGTTTCTGATTATGATGAGATTTTTGAACATGAAGGTGAAAATGGACCAGGTTCTGTGTTCGAAGTGCAATATACGGATGCTGAAGGTGCAAGTTTTGATTGCTTTCAATGTAGCGAAGGAAACATAGCCGTTGGATTCAATGGTATCCGTCAATATAACGGGCCTGTATTTGACAGTGGGTTTAGTTTCAATGTCCCAACACAAGAACTTGTCGATGCTTTTGAGGCGGGGGACTTGCGTAAAGATGTTGCTATATTAGACATCGCCGCTTGGGCAACCCGATTTGGCGCTACTTATGGTACCGGATTTGAACATACAGGCTATTTCAATCGAAAATACATTGCACGTAAAGGTGATACAAACATTGGAGATCAGAATTTAACAAATCCAAACAACTACCGGGCAATTCGATATGCAGACGTTCTCTTAATGGCAGCAGAAGCGTATAGTAAGAAAACATCCCCAGATGACACCAAGGCAAGACAGTACTTAAATCAAGTGAGAGAAAGAGCGTTTGGAACTACTTCAAATGCGGTGAACGCTAGCGGAACAGCTTTGCAAGAGGCAATATTACGTGAGCGTAGAGTAGAATTAGCGGGTGAGGGTCATCGCTTTTTTGACTTAGTGAGAACTGGAAAAGCTGTTCAAGAAATTGACGGTTTTACATTAAACAAGAATGAACTTTTTCCACTCCCTCTGGAAGAAATTCAATTTGCCAATGGCAATTGGGAACAAAACCCAGGATATTAAAATTAATTAACTAAAACCAATCAAAAATGAATTTAAAATTCAAATTTATGTTGCCTTTATTTGTGTTTGCCCTAGTGCTAGCATGTAGTAAAGACACCCCAGAACCAGAAGTTGTGATTCCGCAAATTACAGGAATAGACTTTACTATTACTACCAATGAAGAAAACCCACTACAAGTTGGAGTAACGCCCACAGCAACTGGAGCATCTAGTTTTAAGGTTTACTTTGACTCTGTTGGGGCTCCTACTACCTATGAAGAAACTACAGGAGCTATTGTAACACACACTTATCCAGAAGTTACTTCTACCTACACCATTAAGGTGGTTGCTAGCAACACCAATGGAGCTGGTGATGTTTTATTAACAAAAAATCACACTGTTACAGTAATACCCGATACGGTTCTGGCTGATTTCGAAAGTGTAGGACCTCCTTATTTAGTAAACGATGATACCGCATCAATCGTTGACGTTGATGGACCTATTGGAGACAATACTTCAAGACTTGGGAAAATAACAAATACTAATACAGCTGAGACAAACTGGGAAGGTGTACAAATTGTTAATACAAAGTATATTGATCTTACAGATGTTTCAAAAAGAGTTATTTCTTTGGACTTCTACCAAGAAACAGCCGCAACACCAAGAATTGGTATAAAGCTTCAAAATGCACTAACAACGGGAGTATTTGATGTTGAAATCACTAAACTTGCTGTTGGAGTTGAAGGATGGCAAACAATTGAGTTTGACTTTGGTTCTGATGAAGTAGGGAATAGTTACCCTAACCACGAAAACCCAACCATTACTTTAGATCAATATCAAAGTATAGTGCTTTTTATTGGCTTTGGAGAAAACGCAGCTGGTGTTCACTACATAGACAATTTAACCGGAGCTGCATTTGGAACTACTGATGTTCCTGACACTGACGGAGACTCAGTACTTGATCCAGTTGATAACTGTAGAACCGAAAGTGGTTTAGCTGAAAACGGAGGATGTCCTGCAGGACCAACTGTTGCAGCAACTGCTCCAACAGCTGTAGAAGCTGATATATTCAGTATTTATAGTGATGCTTATACAAGCAGTGTTGCGATTACCAACTACCAACTTGATTGGTCTACTAATGCATCGAATGAAAATGTAGAAATTACCGCTGGAGAAAATGCTATGAACACAAGGTTCACCTCAGCAACTGGAGGTTATGTAGGAATACAATTAGGATCTGCTTTTGATGCTACTGCATACAATGCCTTACACTTAGACGTTTGGACTCGCGGATTAACTAGCTTTATCTTGAAAATTGAAGGAGCTAGTGGCGCAACAGAAATTACTGTGCCAATTACAACAACGAATGCATGGGAATCTGTTATTGTACCAGTAGCAAGTACAGTGACGGATGTAAATCTAGTTGTACTAGTATCTAGCGCAGAAGGACAAGTATACACTGATAATATCTACATGCTAAATCAAGCGCAAGCCGCACGATTTACTGTAACGGTTCCTGATGGAACAACTACGGTGAATTTCCAATCTAGTGTTTATGGATGGGATCCAGGACCGGTTGCGACAGATAACGGAGATGGTACTTGGACGCGGGAAGTAAGCGCAGCTGATTCAACAGGAAATATTGAATATAAGTGGATTGTTGATGGCGTTACAGAAGATATCATTGCACTTGCTGTTGCTGGATGTTCAAACTGGACACAAGGAGTTAACTTGAATACCGATTATTGGAGCTATGGAAACAGACTTTGGATAGCTGGTAGCGCACCACAGTCAACCGTATTTAATTCGTGTGGTGCTCCTGCATCCGTACGATTTACTGTAACGGTTCCTGATGGAACAACTACGGTGAATTTCCAATCTAATGTTTACGGATGGGATCCAGGACCAGTTGCAACAGATAACGGAGATGGTACTTGGACACGTGAAGTAAGCGCAGATGACGCAACCGGTAATGTTGAATATAAGTGGATTGTTGATGGCGTCACAGAAGACATCATTGCACTTGCTGTCGCTGGTTGTCCAAACTGGGTACAAGGAGAAAATCTAAATACTGATTACTGGAGTTATGGTAACAGAATGTGGATACCCGGAAGTGCTGAACCCACAAATGAGTTTAATACTTGTAATTAAATAACAAAAATCAACCCCTCAAGAGTATGAAATCTCTTGGGGGTTTTTTTCCTTCTATGAAAAAATTACACTGTTTTATTTGCATTATTCTTTTCGTTGGATGTTCTGATGAAGAATTAAACATTGACGACTTTCCAAATGAAGTTGTATTTCAAGTACAAAATGCCTGTCAAGGAGGATCTATTAACGGTGCAAATCCTACAGGTAACAACAATACATTGATATGGGCAGATGAATTCGATGATTCTTCCATCTGTGAAGAAAATTGGGTTTTTGAGACACTAGCGCCAAATAATGGAAGTTGGTATAATAATGAACAACAATACTATACAAATAGAAGCTCTAATGCTACCATAGAAAATGATGTGTTAAAAATCATTGCCAAAAAAGAACCCTTTCGTGGAAAGGAATATACTTCTGCACGAATAACTACTCAAAATTTGTTTGAGTTTAGGTACGGAAAAGTACAAATTAGAGCTAAACTCCCAGTAGGGCAAGGTACCTGGCCTGCACTATGGATGCTAGGAAGTAACATCGATGCAGTTGGATGGCCAGAATGTGGAGAAATAGACATTATGGAACACGGTGATAGAGAACGAGGCTTAATATCGTCCTCCGTTCATATCCCATCGGGACAGCCAGGAGTAAGTTCGTACTCTTCTGGAGCTAAAAGAATACAAAATGAATCAACACAATTTCATGTGTATGAAGTTGTATGGACTGAAGATTCTATTGTTTTTTCGGTAGACAATAACGTACATCACACCTACACAGTTACACCAGAAATGCCATTTCATCAAGACTTTTTCTTAATTTTTAATGTTGCAATGGGCGGTGACTTTGTGCAGAATAATATTGATCCAAATTTTGTTTCTGCGGAAATGGTCATTGATTATATCAGGGTCTATCAATAACTAAAAAAACGAACAAAACTATTTTTTGCCATAAGAAAATCTCTTAAGGATAGGAAAACACGTTCCTAAAACAAGGTGTTTCTTCCAAAAAAAAGACACAATAATGAACAAAAACATATACTTAGGGAATGGAAAAGTTAATTTTCCAGTAGGAACTAGTGACTTAACTGAAGTTAACATCAACGATGAAACCTACTACAAAATATCGAACGTAGACCGAATGCGTCCGTTCTTTATGAGCATTGTGAGCAATTCGAATCATTGGATGTTTATTTCCAGTAACGGCGGTCTATCTGCCGGAAGGACAAACAGCAACAATGCCCTTTTTCCTTATTATACAGATGATAAAATAACCGAGTCCGTTGACAATACAGGGAGCAAAACACTGGTTCTTGCAAGCAAAGAAGGGAAAACCTATTTGTGGGAACCCTTTGCTGAACGACAGTCAGGACTATATGCCATTGAACGGAACTTGTACAAAAATGAATTTGGAAACAAAGTCATTTTTGAAGAAATAAATAATGACCTAGGACTTTGTTTTTCTTACGAATGGAATTCAAGTAATGAGTTTGGATTCATACGTAATGCGCAACTAACCAATACCTCCTCCGAGGTCACTCAGATTAAACTCATCGACGGGCTACAAAACATCCTGCCCTATGGAGTTGGTGAGGATTTGCAGAAAGCAAGTAGTAACCTAGTCGATGCCTACAAAAAATCAGAATTGCATACAGCATCGGGTATTGGTATATACTCTTTAAGTGCAATCATCGTAGACCGTGCCGAACCTAGTGAGGCCTTAAAGACAAACCTTGTTTGGTCAAGTGGTTTAAAAAATACTACACACCTATTATCGTCCAAACAATTGGATAAATTTAGACAAGGAGCCACCATCAAAGAAGAGCTTGAAATGAAAGCCGAAAGGGG
>JAKMEK010000045.1 GCA_022425945.1 Flavobacteriaceae bacterium | reverse complement strand
CTTTAAGGTTAAACGTGTAGTCAAGAACTTCTCCTAGCTTTCTTAAGGAATATACTGATGGTTTATTTTCATTGTTTTCAATCCTTTGAATTGTTCTCAACGATAATCCTGATTTTTCAGAAAGATCAAGTTGTGTTAACCCTTTCTTTTTTCTCAATTCTTTAATTGTTGTTCCTAATTTCATTCTTCAAAGATATTTTTACTGACTAAAAATAATAACGTCATCAAGACGTCATTTTGACGTCTTCTCGATATGTTAACCCTTTTTAAAAGATAAGTAAGCTAATTATCCATTTCATATTTTCTTTTCTAATTTATCCCAAAACCTTCTCATAATAAAAAGAGTGTTGAGACACATCAATAATAGGTTTTATTAAAACAACATTCTTTTTATTGATTCGTTCTTCTATAATCTTTCCTTTCCTTTAGACATAATAAACATGATTGTTCTTCATCACACTCCCACAAGGTGTTTTTAACCCCTCCTCATTGAAGATTTCAGATATCTTTTTATACCCAATAGGGGTAAGATTGTTATCCTTATATTCACAGATACGTTTGAATAAATACTCTAGGTATTCAGAATAATTTGACTCCCTCAATTTAGTAGTAGTAATTGAAATTGAGAATTTTACTTGTAGTCTTAGGGGGTAAGTATAACCACCTTCCAACGTTACTCCACCGTAACCGACTTGGCTAAGTTTCTTGGCTGGTCGACATTACAACCACGTTGAACGGCGATATAATACGATAAAAGCTGTAAAGGAATGGTTGACAAAATCGGTGCAAATGATTCCGAAGAATCAGGGATTTCAATACAATAATCCGCCAATTCTTTGACCTGAGTGTCTCCTTTGCTCACAATGGCAATGATGCGTCCTTCCCGGGATTTAATTTCCTGAATATTAGAGACCACCTTTTCGTAATAGCCTTTTTTAGTTGCAATCACCACCACAGGCATTTCTTTGTCAATAAGTGCGATTGGACCATGTTTCATTTCAGCGGCAGGATAGCCTTCAGCATGAATGTAAGAGATTTCTTTCAACTTTAGAGCACCTTCCAAGGCTACTGGGAAATTGTATCCTCTTCCTAAATAAATACAATTCTGGGAGGTCTCAAAAGAAGCGGCAACTTCTTCTATGTATGTTTGAGAGGCAAAAATTGACTCCACCTTGTTGGGGAGGGATTCCAATTCGGTCACATATTCTTGGTACTGAGAACGAGACAAGGTTCCATTGGCTTTTCCTAAATACAAACCAATTAGGGCAATCACTGTAATTTGAGTTGTAAATGCTTTGGTTGAAGCCACCCCAATTTCTGGGCCTGCATGGGTATAGCAACCTGTATGGGTGATGCGAGAAATAGTGGACCCCACCACATTACAAATACCATAAACAAAGGCGCCTTTCTCTTTGGCGATATTGATGGCAGCAATGGTATCCGCTGTTTCTCCAGATTGAGAAATAGCGATCACCACATCATCTGGATAAATGATTGGATTACGGTAACGGAATTCTGAGGCGTATTCAACTTCAACAGGAATACGGGTAAAGTCTTCTATTAAATACTCGGCAACCAAACCAGCATGCCATGAGGTACCGCAGGCAACGATAAGGATACGCTTGGCTTTGAGAAAACGATTTTCATGCTCACGCAAACTCGAAAGGGTGATTACCCCTTCTTGTGATAACAAACGCCCCCTAAGGGTGTCTTGAATCGCCTTAGGCTGCTCAAATATTTCTTTGAGCATAAAGTGATCATAGCCTCCTTTTTGAATGTTCTCTAGGCTGAGCTGGAGTTTTTCAACATAAGGCTCAACTTCTAGGTCATCCTCAATTTTACGGATTTTAATGGCCTTGTTTCGGCGAATAATGGCCAAGTGTTCTTCTTCTAGGTAGATTACATTTTTGGTGTATTCAATGAAAGGAGTGGCATCTGATGCTACAAAAAACTCCTCATCTCCTATTCCAATGGCCAGTGGGCTTCCAAGTCGGGCTGCAACAAGCTCATTGGGCTTTCGACGATCAAAAACAACAATAGCATAGGCGCCAATTACTTGAGAAAGCGCAATTTGAACAGCTTTCCCTAACTTGACGTTTTCCTTGTCTTGAACGTCCTGGATTAAATTGATCAACACCTCAGTATCGGTATCCGACTGGAAAGTGAACCCGCGGTGCTGCAGTTCTTTTTTTAAAGAAGCATAGTTTTCAATGATTCCGTTGTGAACAATCACAAGGTTCCCTGAATTTGATGTTTGTGGATGCGCATTTACATCATTTGGCACACCGTGAGTGGCCCAACGCGTATGGCCTAAAGCTACGGTTGCAGTATTGGCAGGAACGGTAGCAATGATGGCTTCAAGATCGCTTACTTTACCGGCTGTTTTCAAGGTATGAAGACTCTCCTCATCATGAGATGAGATTCCGGTAGAGTCATATCCACGGTATTCCAATCGCTTCAGTCCTTTAATGACAATAGGCTGAGCTTGCTGATTTCCAATATAGGCAACAATTCCACACATAGGTATAATTAATTGGAGAGGTCGGTGTAAATGATCTCAAGTTTAAGGCGCTTGTCCATCAGTTCTTCTGAAGGATTTGGACCAACCAAGAGAGTTCCTAAAGGATTGATTAAGGCACCAAAAGGATAGTCGACCTCTACTGTATCGCCAGCAAGAACTCCTTTCCTAGTCGCCAACATGTTTATGTCGGAAGTAACCACTAAACCAAGTGGTTCGTTTTCAACTAAATCATCTGATGAAGAGCGGATTAATTCAGTAATATGTTGGGTAACACGAAACTTGTAGCGATAGGGAACGCCATCTTGGTATTCTAAAATACCGCTATGAATGGTCTTGTTTTCTAACGCATTGCTGCTCGAAGTTGGGTCAGAAAAATAATCTGCCAAAGGTGAGTTATCTGCTAATTTGTAAAGGTATAATCGCTCGGCAATCCGATCATTTTCAGACCAATTCGCAACTGCAGAAGGGTCTACATAAAAACTCAGGCTTGCCTCATTAATCAAAATGTTTTCAGTTCGCATGTCTTCTAAAACTTGCGTGGAATCGTCTTGATCAAACAAACGAAGTGAAGCACGGGTTCCCAACGCACCTTTAACTAGAAACTTTTCATTGGGTGAAATAGCAACACTTTGGCTCTCTCCTACTTCATTTTTAAAGTGGTTAATCCGCACCCCTGAAAGACCAATACTCATGGTGTTTTGAGCCACATCAGTAGTGTCATCACTGGTGTCGTCTGGCGTGTCTTGATCATTGTATACATCGTAATCATAGGAAACAACAATTCGAGCTCCAGTTAAATTGAGGAGAAAATACAGATCATCTGAGGGATTCTCCATACGAACGTTAATCGCTTTTATGTGGTTGATGAAATTATTGGTGTTTTTAAGCGACTCATTTCCTTCCTCATCAAGTATTTTTTCCTGAAAAAATGAAGTTTCTAGTGGCACGCGAATGCGGGGAGATAGTCGTGTTTCTACCTGAGTTGTTTCATCAACATCTGTAGTTTCTGGATCATCTTCAGTGAAATTAAACCGTAATTCATCAAAATTAAGCTGAATGCTTTCGTCATGAAGGACTCGGGTAGCAAAACCTTCTTCATAAAAATCTCTTCCAGAAAAATAAGTGCTGGGCGATTCAAAATTATTGTTGGGATCAAGAGGATTGAAAAAATAATCTAACTCGGTGACCTTCAGGTTAAATGTTGCTGATCTATTGCCAAAGATAGAGTCAATTTCGTAAACTTTGTTGGCAGCATCGTAACCCGAGTTGTCAGTGTCTACATCATCATTTATACCATCTCCGTCCGAGTCTTGATCCAAGGGGTTTGTGCCTGCTTGAGATTCAAGAAGGTCTGACACGCCATCTCCATCAGAATCACTTTCAGTAGAACTTGAGTCCACATCAAAAGCATTGATTACTCCGTCGTTATCGTCATCGTTCTGGTTATTCAAAAAAGGAATTTCTAAAAAAACTTCGGTGACACGTTCTCTCTCATCAATGACATTGATGTTGGTTGAATCCCCAGCCTCTTCTGTTTCTTGGGCAAATATTCCAAAACGTTGGTTTTCAAAAATGGACAATTGAGACGTGAAATTGGCTTCTCTACGTCCAATAAAATTAAAATTATTCGACCCGAAATGCACAACAGACAATTGATCAGACTGTACATCGGTCAACGAATCAATCGAGACAAACACAGGAAATTCGCGCTTGGCAATATCAAATTGGTCTGTCGCGATAAGGTCTACACCTACGGTGTTGAATTCTTGGTTACAGCCAACGAAAAGAAGACTGAGAACTCCTAAGAGGAATGTCTTTTGAGCAATTTCCATGGGGCTATTATAGGAAGTTAGTGTTAAAGAAATCGACATGTGCAGTCTCTTCTTTGCTATCTGCAAAAGATAAAGTAGGCTTACTACTTCCTTCAATTTGCTTCAATAATTGAGGAGAATGTGTATCGCCTGCTACAACCAAACCATCCGAATGGTCAATGGCCAATTGCATCAGTTGATTATAGCCCGGAGTGGATAAAGAAGACAGATCGGTTGTTATTTGATCAAAAGCAATTTTATCTTTCAAAGCTGGATCAAGCGTTCCACCTAGATCTTCCGGATAAATAGAGGAAACAATTTTACTCTGTTCAAAAATTGGGTCCTGAGAAAAATACGTTTTCATGTAAAGTGGAAAAAGTGAGGTAAACCATCCGTGTAAATGGATGATGTCTGGAGACCAATTCAGTTTTTTCACTGTTTCAATAACTCCTTTGGTAAAGAAAATCATTCGCTCATCGTTATCCGGGAACAAGGCCCCGTCTTTGTCGTGCAACATTTCCTTACGCTTGAAGTATTCCTCATTGTCAATGAAGTAGACCTGCATCCGCTCTTTTGGGATAGAAGCTACTTTTATAATCAGCGGCATATCCATGTCATTTATCACGAGGTTCATTCCCGATAAACGGATAACTTCATGTAATTGATGACGACGCTCATTGATTAATCCATAGCGAGGCATGAATATTCGTGTTTGCCCTCCTGCATCATTAATTTGCTTGGGGATTTTAAACGAATTGATAGATCGTTCTGTTTGAGGAAGATAGGGTATAACTTCCGAGGAAATTACAAGTACTTTTTTATTTTGCATAAAATCGTGTTAGCCTTCTATTACGAAAGTTTAGCAAAATTACAAAAAATCTTCCGATCATTAGAAAAAACAGTACTTTTAGCCTGTTAATCTTTTCCTAAATGAGGGTTTTTAAAGAACAGCTCACGCTAAACAGCTTTATTAAGAAGCAAAGCCGCGATTCTATTGGGCTTGTACCCACGATGGGTGCCCTACATTTTGGTCACTTGACACTCGTAGACAAGGCAGTAAGCGAAAATGACTGTGTAATTGTGTCTATTTTTGTGAATCCTACGCAATTTGACGACGCTTCAGACCTCAACAGCTATCCAAAAACACTAGAAGAAGACTTACAGAAATTGGCTCCTTATGGAAACCAAATTCTTGTATACGCTCCAGAAGTAAAAGACGTTTATCCAGACGAAGCTTGTTCGAACCGATATACATTTGGACTATTGGAAACCACCATGGAGGGAGCAGAACGAGAAGGGCATTTTCAAGGAGTTGCAACCATCGTCCATAAGCTGTTGAGTGGATTTAAACCCACTCGTGCCTATTTTGGAGAAAAGGACTACCAGCAATTGTGCATTATTCAACAGCTAGTGTTACAAGAGAAACTCCCTGTAAACATTGTTAAATGCCCCATTATCAGAGAAAAAGATGGCCTAGCAATGAGTTCCAGAAACACACGTTTAAGTGAGAAAGACAGGGCTCAAGCGGCCTTAATTTATGCTACCCTTAACAAAACAATTGCACTAAAAAACAATTCCTCAATAGAAGACATCAACCATATTGTCCAGTCTACTTTTGACCAAAACCCTGACTTTAGGCTAGATTATTTCTGTATCGCAGACGCCCAATCTTTACAACCCATAACCACAATCAACCATCGCCAAGCTGCTCGTGCTTTTATCGCAGTAAAATTGGGAGGCGTTCGGTTAATTGACAACGTCAATTTTTAATATCTTTGCCGCATGCAAATTGAAGTATTAAAGTCTAAAATACATCGCGTTACCGTTACAGGCGCTGATTTAAATTATATTGGCAGCATCACCATAGATCGAGAATTGATGGATGCAGCCAACCTAATTGCAGGAGAAAAGGTCCAAATTGTTAACATTAACAATGGTGAACGCCTTGAAACCTATGTAATCGAAGGGGAACGAAAATCTGGAGATATTACGCTTAATGGCCCCGCAGCACGGAAAGTGCAAAAGGGAGATGTAATCATCATCATTAGCTATTGCAGCCTTCCTTTTGAGGCAGCAAAAGAAATGAGCCCCTTGCTTGTTTTTCCTGATGAATCAACTAATTTGCTTTATTAGGTTTGAAAAAAACTGCACAAGCTAAAATTGTTAAAACAATCATCCCATTACTCATTGGGGTGTTATTCATTTATCTATCCCTAAAAAATACTACAGCACAGGACCGTATCACCATTTACAACTCCATCAAAGAGGCTGATTATGGCTATATTTTCTTGTCCTTGATTTTGGGCTTGCTTAGTCACCTCTCGCGGGCTTATCGATGGAATTTTATGCTTAATCCTCTGGGCTACCATCCTCGATTAATCAATAATGTTTTAGCGATTTTCATCACCTATATAGCCAATCTTGGTGTCCCTCGTTCCGGAGAACTTTTCCGCGCAACGGTTATGCAAACCTATGAGAAAATTCCCTTCGAAAAAAGCTTCGGAACCATTATCGCTGAGCGCACGGTAGACCTATTCATGCTACTCATCACCATTGGAATCGCGCTTTTAATGGAATCTGATGTGATTTACTCCATGCTACAAGAGCGTTCGGTAAATCCTTGGTCCATACTTCTCTTTCTGGTACTATCAACTGGTTTTATTTACATTATTTTTCAGCAATTAAAAAAAACCGCTCATCCTTTTGCGCAGAAAATTCTTTCGCTCTTAAAAGGACTTTCTGAGGGGTTTTTAACCCTTGTCCACATGAAGAAAAAATGGGCTTATCTTTTTCATACCGTCTTTATTTGGACGATGTATATCGCAATGTTCTACATCATCAAACTTTCCTTGCCAGAAACCCAATCTTTAGGTTTTGAGCCCATTTTAATTGGTTTTATAGTTGGTGCATTAGCCATCTCAGCCACCAATGGAGGAATAGGCATCTACCCTTTTTCTGTCTCCTTGGTCTTGATTAGTTATGGCATCTCAAAAGAATCTAGCCTCGCCTTTGGATGGATCATGTGGTCTGCCCAAACCATCATGGTGCTGTTTTTTGGAAGTTTATCTTTCCTGCTTTTACCGCTCGTAAATCGTAAAAACTAAGCCTCGTTTTATTTTGACAGCCCAAAAGGCTTCGTTAATTTTAGGCATGAGTAAAGTCAAAAAAGCTTTTTTTTGTCAAAAGTGTGGAAGTCAACACGCTAAATGGCAAGGGCAATGCAATGCCTGTAAAGAATGGAATACCCTGGTAGAGGAAATCATTGAAAAACCTGCGGCTAAAGGCTGGGAAGCCCCCCAAAAAAAAGAGTCCTCAGCAGCTCAACCCATGCCCATTACCCAAATTGAAACACAAAATGAACAACGCTTAAGCTGCCGAGACGAAGAACTCAACAGAGTGCTGGGTGGCGGATTAGTTCCAGGTTCGGTAACCCTCTTGGGCGGAGAACCCGGGATAGGGAAATCTACCCTTCTACTACAAATATCCCTCCTACTCCAACAAAAAGTTCTCTATGTCTCAGGAGAGGAAAGTCAGCGACAAATAAAATTGCGCGCAGACCGCATAAGCGCTAGCAATGAAAACTGTTATGTACTTAGCGAAACACAAACGCAAAAAATCTTCCACCAAATAGGGGAACTTTTACCAGATGTTGTCATTATTGATTCTATCCAAACCCTTCAAACAAGTTATATTGAAAGCAGTCCTGGAAGTGTCTCTCAGATAAAAGAATGCACCGCCGAACTGATTCAATTTGCCAAAAAAACCCATACCCCTGTAATCTTGGTTGGACACATTACCAAAGATGGAAACATCGCTGGACCAAAAGTCTTGGAACATATGGTCGATACGGTACTGCATTTCGAGGGAGACCGCAACCACATCTACCGTATTTTGCGTGCTCAAAAAAACCGCTTTGGTTCTACCGCAGAAATTGGTATTTATGAAATGTTGTCGAGCGGTTTACGCGGCGTAAACAACCCTAGTGAGTTGCTCCTTTCCCAAAACCAAGCTGAGATGAGCGGTCATGCCATTGTAAGTACCATGGAAGGCATCAGACCCCTAATGCTGGAAGTGCAAGCATTGGTGAGTACGGCCGTATACGGAACACCTCAACGAAGCACAACAGGATTCAATGCCAAACGACTCAACATGCTCCTCGCCGTATTAGAAAAACGCGCTGGCTTTCAACTGGGCTCCAAGGATGTTTTCCTCAATATAACGGGTGGAATAAGCAGTGAAGATCCTGCGCTTGACCTTGCTGTGATTGCTGCAATCTTATCCAGTTATCATGATATTGCGCTTGAAAAAAACACTTGTTTTGCTGCAGAAATTGGACTTTCGGGAGAACTGCGACCGGTTCCCAAGTTGGATCAACGGATTCGAGAGGCCGAAAAACTCGGTTTTGAAACAATTATAACTGCCAAATTTAAGCAAGAGGACTTCCCAAAAACAGGGATCAAAATCATTAAATTAAGTAAAATTGAAGAGGTCGTTGATCACTTATTCGGTTAAAAAAATTACCTTACAGAAACTAAATTTGTGTAAAAAACTTTTTTGTCATGGAAAAAATCATCCAAGCCTTCTTAGAAGAAGTCAGTAGCCGGAATCAAAATGAGCCTGAGTTTATGCAGGCGGTAACCGAAGTTGCCGAAACCGTGATTCCTTATATTGTGAAAAATGACATCTATTACGGTCAAAATATATTGATGCGGATGGTAGAACCAGAACGTGTGGTTTCTTTCCGTGTAGCATGGATTGACGACCAAGAAGAAATTCAAGTAAACCGGGGTTATCGTGTTCAAATGAATTCGGCCATTGGTCCCTATAAAGGAGGTTTGCGTTTTCATCCGTCGGTAAACCTGAGTGTATTGAAGTTTTTAGCCTTTGAGCAGGTATTTAAAAATAGTCTAACTACCCTCCCCATGGGTGGCGGAAAAGGAGGCTCTGACTTTAATCCAAAAGGGAGGTCTGATACAGAAGTTATGCGCTTTTGTCAAAGTTTTATGACGGAACTTTTTCGTCATATTGGTCCAAACCGAGATATTCCTGCGGGAGATATTGGGGTTGGAGGTCGCGAGATCGGCTATTTGTTTGGACAGTACAAACGTTTAAAAACAGAATTCACTGGAGTACTTACCGGAAAAGGGGTAAGCTGGGGTGGTTCATTAATTCGTCCTGAGGCAACCGGCTATGGAACCGTTTATTTTAGCCAGCACATGCTTGCCACAAAAGGCGATAGCTTTAAAAATAAAAAAGTGGTCATTTCAGGTTCAGGGAATGTTGCCCAATATGCTGCAGAAAAAGTAATCCAATTGGGCGGAACAGTCTTAACTCTTTCCGATTCTTCTGGTTTTATTTACGACAAAGAAGGCATTACAACCGAAAAACTAAACCATGTCATGGAATTGAAAAACGTTCAACGTGAGCGTATCCATAAGTATATTGAAAAATATCCTACAGCAGAATTTCACAAAGGAAAAACTCCTTGGGGAATTCCCTGTGATGTTGCTCTACCCTGTGCAACACAAAATGAACTTCACTTAGAAGACGCAAAACAATTGGTCCTCAATGGCTGTATTTGTGTCGGTGAAGGAGCTAATATGCCCACTACTCCTGATGCAATTCACTACTTTACAGAAAACAAACTATTGTTTGCCCCGGGAAAAGCCTCAAACGCAGGAGGAGTAGCCGTTTCTGGATTAGAAATGGCACAAAACTCATTGCGTTATAGCTGGTCAAGAGAAGAGGTGGATAGCAAGCTTCAAATCATCATGGGTGATATTCATCAATCCTGTGTAGCCTACGGGACCGAAAATGGATACACCAATTATGTAAAAGGAGCCAATATCGCTGGCTTTGTAAAAGTAGCTGATGCCATGCTAGCACAAGGGGTCGTTTAATCCTTTTTTATGCTGATCCAAACCAAAGCGATTGTTCTCCACACGCTAAAGTACAATGACACCAGCCTCATTGCTCATTGTTATACAGAAGCACTTGGAAAACAATCGTTCTTGTTAAAAGGAATTTTAAGCGCACGTAAAGGCGGAATTCGAAAGGCGTATTTCCTTCCGTTGACTCAGCTAGAGATTCAGTTCCAACATAAAAATAAAGGCGGTTTAAACTTTCTTAAAGAAGTTAAAATTCTTCACCCCTATCAGGAACTCTACACCAACATTAAAAAAAATGCCATTGTTTTATTTCTTTCCGAAATCATACATAAAAGTTTAAACGAGGAAGAAACCAATCCCCTGCTATTTGAGTTTATTGAAAATGCACTTCTTTGGTTAGACAGCAATGAAGACATTGCCAATTTCCATCTTCTCTTCTTGTTGAAACTCTCACAATTCTTGGGTTTCTATCCTTATTTGGATCATGAAGAAGCACACTATTTCAGCTTGGAAAGCGGCTGCTTCACCGCTTTTAAGCCAACGGGAAAACACCTCAAAGGGAATAGTGTTGATTTGTTACAAGAACTGTTGGGCATGAATTTTGCTGAGATAAAAACGCCAAAAATTAATCAACATTCCAGACGTGAACTTCTCGAGGCAATGGTCAACTATTTTGAATTACATTTGCTTGGATTTTCGAAACCGAAATCCCTATCTATTTTACATGACGTTTTTGACTAAACCATCCTTATGTTTTTTGCTTTTAAGTTGCCTTTTTTACCAAGGTCTTTTTGGCCAAAGCGTAACCATTATTGACGCCTTCACACAGCAGCCTTTAGAAGAGGTGTTCATCGTTAGTGAAGACAACAGCAGATACAGCTCGAGTGACAACAAAGGCACTTTCGACTTGTCCGACTTTAATCCATCAGATGTCTTGTCTATTAAGATGATGGGCTATGAGTCACTCTCACTAACGCAAAAAGAAATCAAAAGAAGGAGCTATGTGATTGCCTTGTTTTTGGATGAAAAAAAATTATCCGAAATCATCTTATCCGTTGCTCGTACTGCAGCACAATCCGAGAAAATTGCTGAAAAAGTCAGCATCATTAATAAAGCGAGCATAAATAAATTTACACCTAGAACAGGTGCAGAATTACTGCAAATAGCACCCAGTGTTCGGTTGCAACAATCGCAAGCAGGTGGAGGGAGCCCTGTTTTAAGAGGCTTTGAGGCTAACCGTGTTTTATTGGTAGTTGATGGTGTTCGACTCAACAACGCCATTTATCGATCAGGGCATTTACAAAATGCTATTACCATAGACCCCAATAGCATTGAACGAGTAGAAATCATTTATGGCTCCTCTTCTGTTGGATATGGATCTGATGCCTTGGGTGGCGTGGTACATTACTACACCAAAACACCAAAAATCAACAACGCTAAACGCTTCAATAGCACCCTTTCTTCACGTTATGCCAGTGCTCAAAATGCATTGAACCATCATTTGGAAACTGAAATGAGTTTTAAAAAATGGGGGAGTTATACCAGTGTAAGTTATTCCGATTTTGGAGATGTTCGTATGGGAGGAAATCGTCGACACGGCTATCAAGAATGGGGTTTGGTCCCACTCTATTCTGCTAATTCTGAACGTCACTTTTTGGTAAGTCCAAGTGTTAACCCAAATCCAACAATTCAAAAAAACACGGGTTATACGCAGTGGGATATCCTTCAGAAATTTGCCGTAACCTTACCAATGGAATCACAATTTTTATTGAACATTCATTATTCCACCTCCTCCAACATTCCTCGGTTTGATAGATTAAACGAATACCGTGATGGCAGGCTACGATTTGCTGAGTGGAATTACGGGCCGCAAGAACGGCTATTAATTTCACCTCAAGTCAAACTTTTCCCCAAGAAAAAATTCCTCTATAAAGGAACCATCACAACCGCTTTTCAACAAGTTGAAGAATCGAGAATACAACGTCGCTTTAATAGTCTCAATCGAGAAACCCAAAAAGAAAATGTTGACGTTTTTGGGCTAAATGGCGATTTTGAATTTGCTAAGAAAGGAAAAAACAGTTTCGCCTATGGCTTTGAATTGATTCGAAACAATATCTCGTCAACGGCAATTTCCAATGCCCTCATCGTTGAGGGAACTAACATCATTGGCCTTGAAAATTCGCAGCCCATTCCAACGCGTTATCCTTCTGATGGAAGCCAATACAACACAGCTGCGATTTATGGAAATTACCGCTTGGACATCAACCCTAAAACAACCTTTGCTCTGGGGGCCAGGTACACCTCTACCCATTTGAAAGCCTCGTGGAAAGAGCAGGCACTGATTGATTCTCGCCTCAATAGAGTGAACGTAAAGAACAACGCCTTGACAGGCAGTCTGTCGCTTTCCTATCGTCCACAGAGATCTTGGAGAATGAACCTTTTGTTCTCTAACGGGTTCAGGGCACCCAATATAGATGACCTAGGGAAAATCAGGGAAAACCATGGCACACTTTTAGTTCCCAACCCGAATTTACAACCCGAATTTGTTTACAACATTGATGGTGGAATTTCTTTTGTACCGACCAATAATCGTTTAAATCTCAATCTTCGGTTTTATAACTCCTCTTTGCTGGATTATATTGGACGAATGGCCTACAGCATCCGAAGCGATCTATCTACAACAGAAGTGGAAACTGTTGTCTTTACAGACGAAATTGTAACAACCATGGCCAATGCTAATATTGGCAATGCACGGATCTATGGGTTTTCTTTTGAAGGAAAATGGAACCTTAATGAAAATCTTTCGGCCTCTGGAAACATAACCTATACTGACGCTTCAGAAAACGATATGATTGGACCTCTTCCCTCCATTCTTCCCTTCTTCGGTGGGGCAGATATCAGCTTTGAGAAAGAAGCATTGAGTCTTCGTTTACGCATGCAGCACAATGGTGCAAAAAATCCTGATACGTACAGTTTAGGCGGTGAAGACAGCCTCGAAGAAACACCAATTCTATCCAATGATGGGACAACAATTGTCTATGCAGGATCACCAAAATGGACCACCTTTTCTCTTTTTGGCAACTATCAACTTAGCAGTGGGGTAGGGCTAAATATCTCTTTAGAAAATATTTTTGATGTGCATTACCGCAGTTTTGCTTCGGGGATCTCAGCACCGGGGAGAAGTTTAAACCTCGGACTAAACGTGAATTTCTAGTGTATCTTTGCTTTCAAGCTTTCTCTTCCTCCATTTTCCCACTCGGACTTTAAAATACTCAACACCACACTGTCTCTCCTTCCTTCACTAGCACGACAATTACTCCTTAAGGTCCCCTCCAAGACACAACCCAAGGCCAACATGGCCTCTATGCTTTTTTGATTGCGCGCATCTGCACGAAACTCCACTCGTTCCATGTCTAAAACATCAAAAGCATGACTGAGTAAAAGGAATTTACATTGACGGTTTAAACCGGTACGTTGGAATTCCTTCCCATACCATGTGAAACCAATACTCACACATTTGTGGTAGAAGTCGAACTGATAAAAACGCGTGCTGCCTGCAACTTCTTGAGTACGTTTGTCAAAAACCAAAAAGGGATAAGCCTTTTCGTTCGTCCGCCCTTGCAATGCATTAGTAACATAGGCTTTCAAAGCCTGCTCACCGGCCGCAGCTTGAAGAGAATATTCCCATAAAGAGGGCTCATTCTGAGAAAATACCAACAAGTTTTTAGTATCATTTTCACTCAATGGACGTAGTCGAACCCTTTCATTTTCAAGAATTAATTCCCCAGAAAAATCAAATGCCATAGAATAATGCGTTTGTTGTTAATTAGTTAAAGCATAAATGTATAAAATTCCTTAATTTCGCTGCTTTAGATCAATCCCTATGGGCTTTAAGGAACATAAGCAACTCAACCTCGCTGCTGTAGCGCAAGATATACTTTCTTTTTGGGAGGAAGAATCGATTTTTGAAAAGAGTGTAAGTACCCGCGAGGGGCAGCCACCCTATGTCTTTTATGAAGGACCTCCGTCGGCCAATGGCATGCCAGGAATTCATCATGTCATGGCACGTGCTATAAAGGATATTTTTTGTCGCTACAAAACCCAAAAAGGGTTCCAAGTGAAGCGAAAAGCAGGATGGGACACCCATGGTTTACCGGTAGAATTAGGGGTCGAGAAAGAACTTGGCATCACCAAGGACGCCATTGGAAAAAGCATTAGCATCGAAGACTACAATGAAGCCTGCAAAAACGCCGTCATGCGTTATACTGACGTGTGGAACAAATTAACGCAAGAAATGGGGTATTGGGTCGACATGGAAGACCCATATGTTACCTATAAATCCAAGTACATTGAATCTGTTTGGTGGTTGTTAAAACAGATTTACGATAAAGAATTGCTGTATAAGGGCTATACCATTCAACCCTATTCACCAAAAGCAGGAACTGGGCTAAGCTCACATGAACTTAATCAGCCCGGGACTTATCAAGATGTAACCGACACAACTGTGACGGCCATGTTTAAGACCCTTCCTAGTAGCCTACCCTCCGCCCTAAAGAGCGAAGAGGATCTCTATGTTTTAGCTTGGACCACTACACCTTGGACACTTCCGTCCAACACTGCTTTAACGGTTGGAAAGAAGATTGACTATGTCGTTGTTCACACCTACAATCAATACACCTTCCTTCCCACAAAAGTTCTTTTGGCCAAAGCTTTGGTTGGAAAACAATTCTCGGGAAAATATACAGCCGTAGAAAATCAAACGCTTTTAGCGGACTATACCTCTGCAGACAAAAAAATTCCATACTTCATTTCAACTGAAATAAAAGGAGAAGCACTTCTTGGAATTCGTTACGAGCAATTATGGCATGACGCACCCCTCCCCCTTGAAAATGCAGAAAATGCCTTTAGAATAATTGCCGGTGATTTTGTGACCACAGAAGACGGTACGGGTATCGTTCACACTGCGCCAACATTTGGTGCAGATGATGCTCAAGTCGCTAAAGAAGCAACTCCTCCTGTTCCTCCTTTATTGGTAAAAGACGCCAATGACAATCATGTACCTTTGGTAGATTTGCAAGGAAAATTCTACGCGGGACTTCCGGATATTGGCGGGAAGTATGTCAAGAATGAATATTATCCTGAAGGCGAAGCACCTGAAAAATCTGTCGATGTAGAAATCGCCATTCGCTTAAAAGAAGAAAACAGAGCCTTTAAAGTAGAAAAGTATGTTCACTCCTATCCTAACTGCTGGCGAACCGATAAACCCATCTTATATTACCCCCTCGACTCATGGTTTGTGAAAGTAACTGATGTTCGGGATAAAATGGTTGAGCACAACAATAAAATCAACTGGAAACCAAAATCAACTGGAGAAGGTCGCTTTGGCAACTGGCTGGTCAATGCCAACGACTGGAATCTGTCGCGATCAAGATTTTGGGGGATTCCGCTTCCGATATGGCGAACAGAAGACGGAAAAGAAACGCGCATCATTGGATCTGTAGAAGAACTTGTACAGGCCATTGAAGAAGCAATTACGACTGGTTTTATGCAAGAAAACCCTTTCAAAGATTTTGAGGTAGGGAACATGAGCGAAGAAAATTACGACCTTATCGACCTGCACAAAAACAGTGTCGATCCAATTGTATTATGCAGCCCAAATGGGCAACCCATGCAGCGCGAAAGTGATCTCATCGATGTTTGGTTTGACTCTGGTTCGATGCCCTATGCTCAGTGGCATTACCCCTTCGAAAACAAAGAAAAAATAGACCAAAACGAGGCCTTTCCTGCAGACTATATCGCTGAGGGAGTAGACCAGACACGCGGTTGGTTCTACACTCTACATGCTATTGGAACACTCGTCTTTGATTCTATTGCATACAAAAATGTTGTTTCCAATGGACTTGTACTGGACAAAAATGGACAAAAAATGTCCAAACGTTTAGGGAATGCTGCAGACCCCTTCGAAACCTTGCAAAAGTATGGAGCAGATGCCACCCGTTGGTACATGATTTCAAATGCGAATCCTTGGGATAACTTGAAGTTTGATCTAGATGGTATTGCAGAGGTTTCACGAAAATTCTTTGGTACCCTACACAATACTTACTCTTTTTTCACACTTTATGCCAATATCGACGGCTTCAGTTATAAAGAAGCGGCTATTCCGGTAAACGAGCGCGCAGAATTGGATCAATGGATCATCTCTGAACTCCACCGATTGATTGCCGAGGTGGATGCGGCTTATAACGACTACGAGCCTACCAAAGCCGCTAGGGCAATCGCTGAGTTTGTGCAAGAAATTATGAGCAATTGGTATGTTCGTCTCTCTAGAAGAAGATTCTGGAAAGGAGAATATGCCCAAGATAAAATTGCTGCCTATCAAACCTTGTTCGATTGTTTATTGACCATCAGTAAACTAATGGCTCCTGTTGCGCCTTTTTATGCTGATCGTTTATACCGCGATTTATGTGAAGCAACCGATATTGAGTTATTTGCTTCGGTTCACTTAGCAAACTTCCCTGTAGCTAAAGAAGAATTCCGTAATCCAGATTTAGAAGACCGCATGGGCAAGGCAAGAACCATTTCTTCCCTCGCACTTTCATTGCGTAAAAAAGAACAGATCAAGGTGCGTCAACCGCTACAAAAAATAATGATTCCTGTGCGCAATGCAAGTGAAAAGCAAGCCATTGAACGTGTTGCCGATTTGATTCAATCTGAGATCAACGTAAAATCCATTGAATTACTCGATGATGCGAGTGATATTTTGGTGAAAGAAATAAAACCAAATTTTAAAGCACTTGGTCCGCGTTTTGGAAAAAACATGAAAGCAGCAGTTGGAGTAATCAATGGCTTAGCGGAAGAACAAATCAAAAGTTTAGAAGCCAATAAAAACATAACTGTCAGCATTGGGGGAGAAGAAACCGAGTTGGAACCTAACGATGTGATCATTCAATCTAAAGACATTGAAGGCTGGTTAGTGGCCAACGGAAACGGGTTGACAGTTGCCCTTGACATCCAACTGGATGAAACGCTAATCGAGGAGGGTATTGCAAGAGAAATGATTAACCGAATTCAAAACTTAAGAAAAGATGCTGGTTTTGAAGTGACTGATAAAATTGTTTTATATTTGAGAGAAGACAAACACCTTGAAAAGGTATTTGCAAAGCACTTGAGCTATATTCAGCAAGAAACGTTAACCGAAAAAGTGATCGTTGAGAAAGAGTTAAGCTCCGGTGAAATTATCACGTTTGATGAAATTGACACAATTGTTAACCTGCAAAAAGCATAACATATGGGAACAGTAGTAAAAAATCGTTACTCCGACAAAGATCTCGAGGAGTTTAGAGCATTGATCGAAGAAAAGATTGAAAAAGCAAATGAAGACCTCAATTTGCTTAAGAGTTCTTACATGAACAATGGAAACAACGGTACTGATGACACTTCACCTACCTTTAAGGCCTTTGAAGAAGGATCTGAAACCATGTCGAAAGAAGCCAATACTCAATTGGCCCTTCGTCAAGAAAAATTTATTCGTGATCTTAAAAACGCCTTGATGCGAATCGAAAATAAAACCTATGGGGTTTGCCGTGTAACGGGTAAATTAATTCAAAAACAGCGCCTGATCTTAGTGCCGCATGCAACCTTGAGTATCGAGGCAAAAAACATGCAAAAATAGTTTTAGTTCGTCTCCTTTTCACCTGCTTCCTTATAGCTCCTGCTTTTGGACAACAACGTCAAAGTTATCGTTGGGAAGCCGCTAGTCTAGAAGATATTTCACTTGTGCTTCCTTTTGCCAACACAATAACCGTACAGGCAACCACCACCAACTTTGTGGAAGTCATTCATAGTACTGAAGGAGAGTATCAAAAAGATGTGGTACTGCGTTATTTTATCGATGGAAAAACAATTCGACTTGAAGAGCAACTAAGCCCTAGCTTTACCCCTTTTCACGATAAACTAAGTGCCCATAAAATAATGGCATCGACCTTTGAAATACACTATCCTGAACAACTGGTTTTTGGTATAAAAGCGGGTACGGCTAAAATGATGTTAAAGGGCATCTTCACAAAGTTGAACATCCAATTAGAGGACGGTTTAATAGAACTAAAGAGTCCTTTTTCAAGCGGAAGGATAAGAACCAATACAGCCCACATCAATGTAACAGGGCTTCAAAATGGCGTTTCTGCCAAGACTACCAAAGGGGAAATTAGCGGTCAAAACTCACCTAAAGAGCAAGCGGCCCTGCTCCTTGAAAGTAAGCGCGGAAATATTTTCATCAATTCAAACAGAAAATAACTACTTTTGAACTTTCTTGATCCAATGAAATTTAAACTTCCCAAAATAACACTGCAAAGTGCACTCTTCTTAATTCTGCTTCTCGTCGGAATTGATCAAGCCTCTAAACTATACATTAAACTAAACTATCCTCTTTCAGTTTATGGTGAAGCGGCCATTGTAGATTGGGGGTTTTTTAAGCTATTGTTTATCGAAAACAAAGGAATGGCTTGGGGAACCAAAATAAATGATATCATTCCCTTTCTCGATGAAGATTTTGCCAAATTATTACTGACTTTATTCCGTCTGTTTGCCATTGGATTCTTGGGCATTTGGTTGCGCACTCTTTTAAGAAAAGAAAGTCCACAATTGCTACGTTGGGCACTTTGCCTCATTTTTGCTGGGGCAATTGGCAACCTAATTGACTCGTTATTTTATGGGGTGCTATTTTCTCATAGCTACGGCCAAGTAGCCAGCTTATTTCCTGAAGAAGGTTATGCACCATTTTTCTATGGACATGTGGTCGATATGTTACAGTTCCCTTTGGTTTCTTGGACTTGGCCTAGTTGGTTACCCGTCATTGGAGGTGAAGAATACACCTTTTTCGAGTATGTATTCAACATAGCCGATACCTGCATCAGTTCTGGGGTGGCTATTTTACTTTTTTTCAACAAAAAAATTTTTAGCTAACGAAAAGAGTACACTTGCTCGGGTGTTACGCAATAATCAAGACCAATATCTGTAGATTCTCGCGGAATACTTTTTTCAGCCGGAAAAAACGACACCCCAATTTTGAGACAACTCGGTTTACATTTAACCAAGAATCGATCGTAATATCCTTTCCCGTACCCAATACGATTTCCCATTTCATCAAATGCTAGCAAAGGGACAAAAACAACATCCAATTGTTCGGGCAATACCTCAATTCCCTCTTGCGGTTCTGGAATTCCCCAACGATTGATGCCTATAAGAGTAGCATCTGTCAATAAAATATGTTTTAGCTCGTGTTCTGTTTGCATACGCGGAACAACGACCTGTTTATCTCTGCCCTGCAGAAGGGTCAAGATATAGTCCGTATCTACCTCGCCCAATTGTCGACTGCTTAAAAAAAGATGAAAATAAGTGTGTTCCCAAAGGGGGAGTTCAAGTAGTCGATTGGCTATGGCAAGGCTAAAGGAAGCATTGGAATCATCCTGAATCGATTTTCGTTTATCCTTATAATATTGCCGCAGCTTTTTTTTATCCATTACATGAAGTGTGCTCACAAAGAAAAGCATTATTTTTGGGTTAGAACCTCCTTTGCTTCATGGAACAAGCTGATCTTTCGTTACAGGTTAAAACCCTTCCCTCCAGCCCAGGGGTGTATCAATATTTTGATGAAAAAAACATCATCATCTATGTCGGCAAAGCCAAGAACCTAAAAAAAAGGGTGAGTTCTTACTTCACCAAAACCCATGACAATCAGAAAACACAAATCCTTGTAAAAAAAATTGTTCGTATTGAACACATTGTAGTTGCTAGTGAAATGGACGCTTTGCTGTTGGAAAACAACCTCATCAAGAAATACAAGCCGCGGTACAATGTTTTACTTAAAGACGACAAAACGTATCCGTGGATTTGCATTAAAAAAGAACGCTTTCCGAGGATTTTTGTGACCCGAAAAGTCATCAAAGACGGCTCGGACTATTTTGGGCCCTACACCAATATCAAAACGGTATACACGCTTTTAGAGCTGATTCGAGGAATTTATCCCCTGCGTAGCTGTCGCTTTGATCTTTCAAAAGAAAAGGTCGAAGCAAAGAAATACAAAGTTTGTTTAGAGTATCATTTAGGGAACTGTCATGCCCCCTGTGAAGACAAAGTCAGTCAAGAAGAATACGACGAAAACATCAAGGCCATCCGCTCAATCATTAAGGGGAATTTTAAAGATTCATTGCAGAACTTCAAAAAGCAAATGCATCAATTGGCCGAAAACTTAGAGTTTGAAGCGGCACAAAAAATCAAGGAAAAGCTAGATGTGCTGGAGAACTATCAATCAAAGTCAACCATTGTAAATCCAAAAATTTCGAATGTTGATGTGTTCTCCGTTATCACCGACGAGGCATATGGCTATGTGAATTTTTTACAGCTATCGCATGGAGCAATTATTCGATCACATACCATTGAAATCAAAAAGAAACTAGATGAAAGTCCTGAAGAACTATTGTCGTTAGCCATCATCGAAATTCGTCAACGCTTTCACTCGCTATCTCCAGAGGTATACCTTCCTTTTGTGCTCGATTTGGGGAAAAAAATAAAGGTAACTGTACCGCAATTAGGAGATAAAAAACATTTGATTGACTTGTCTGAACGCAATGCTAAATACTTCCGAATGGAACGCTTCAAGCAAATGCAGATTGTTGATCCCGATCGTCACACCAATCGCCTAATGACGCAAATAAAAGCCGATTTACGTTTGTCTGAAGAGCCCAGACATATCGAATGTTTTGACAACTCCAACCTTCAAGGATCTAACCCCGTTGCAGCCTGTGTGGTCTTTCGCAATGGGAAACCCTATAAAAAAGATTATCGTCACTACAACATCAAAACAGTTGAAGGACCCGATGATTTTGCCTCCATGGAAGAAGTGGTCTTTAGACGTTACAAGCGCCTAATGGACGAAGGGAAGTCCTTGCCCCAACTCATCATCATCGACGGAGGAAAAGGACAGTTGTCCTCTGCCCTAAAAAGTTTAGATCTTTTGGGCTTGAGGGGAAAAATAGCCATTGTTGGAATCGCCAAGCGCTTGGAGGAAATCTATTTTCCGGAAGACCCAATTCCCCTTTATCTTGATAAAAAATCAGAAAGTTTAAAAGTCATTCAATTCTTACGCAATGAAGCCCACCGTTTTGGCATTACCTTACACCGAAACAAACGCAGTAAAGGTGCCCTCAAATCTGGACTAGACGCAATTCCTGGAATTGGCCCTAAAACAAAAGAGACCTTGATACGAAAATTCAAGTCCTTTAAACGCATCAAAGAAACACCCGTGAACGAACTAGTGGCTGTTCTTGGAGAAAAGAAAGGAAAACAGTTGTTTGACTTTTTACAGCAAAACAATAAAAGTTAATTAAGATTTAAAGCATTGGATAGCTTAATTGCTTTGAGTAAATTGCTTTCAAGAGCATGCTTATGAAAAAAACAATTGTACTCCTTTTACTCGTTTTTCCGCTTTACTGTGGTTATGCACAAGAAAACAACTTGTTGCCAAAAGAAGAGCCTTTAGAAGCCTTTAAAGATGGGGAGTGGTTTGAGTTTCGTATTCATTATGGTGTTTTCAACGCCAGCCGAATTACCCTTGAACTAAAAGCCGACACCCTGGATTTAGTTCCTGTTTTTCATGCCAAAGGTTATGGGAGAACGACCGGTTTAGCGCGATTTTTTTTTAAAGTAGAGGATTATTATCAGAGCTATTTTGGACAGCAAGATGGCTTACCGCGAAAGTTTATTCGCGACATCGACGAAGGGGGTTATACCAAGGATGTAGAAATTGATTTTGATCACCAGAGCAAAATCGCAAAAGTGAACAATAAAAAGAAAAAGAAAAAAGCGCAACACAGCATCAATGAGAATGCCCAAGATCTCATTTCCGCCTTCTACTACTTGCGCAATTTTTATGCAACCGACCAATTAGTGGAGGGAGAAGACATTTCCCTCAACATGTTTTTCGATGATGAAAACTACCTTTTTAAACTGCGCTTTCTAGGCAAAGAGACTCTTGATACCAAATTTGGGAAAGTGCGTTGCCTAAAGCTTCGGCCCTTTGTCCAAAGTGGACGTGTTTTTAGTGAGCAAGAAAGTGTAACCCTCTGGGTGAGTGATGATGCGAATAAACTCCCCATTAAATTGCGGGCAGATCTTCGCGTAGGATCAATTGATTGTGATTTAGAAAACGTTAAAAACCTCCGACATCCCTTTGAAATAATCGTACAATAACTGTTGTTAACTTTTGTAATAAAAGCGTTAAAAGGCTTTCCTCCCCCTTAAAAGTTTGCGAAATTTGTTCTCGATATGCGAATACACCTTTTTTCTCTCATACTATGTCTTGGTCTATTGGGTTGTGGTAACAAAACCAAACCCCACGTAGAAGAAGAAAAAGAAGCCCAAACAGTGGCAGAAATTGAGCCCGACATGCGTTATGGCTTTGACTTTAATCAATATACTGCTAAGCAATTAAAAATAAAACGTGGTGATACCTTTGGTGCAATTTTGGAACGCAATGGAATAGATTACCCTCAGGTGTATGAAGTGCTGCAAAAAATCAAAGGAAAAGTAAGTGTTCGAAAACTTCAGCTAGGAAAACCCTACACCCTATTGTACAGTAAAAATGATAGCGTTAGCACTCCAAAAGCCTTTATTTATCACCCCGATGCATTGGGTTATAGCGTTATTCAACTGAGTGATAGTATTTACGGAAAACAGGTCAAAAAACCTATTCGAACAGTCGAATTACAAGCAACCGGAACGATACAAAGCTCTCTTTACGAAACCATGCAGAACAGTGGTTACAATGTTAACCTCACCTATTTCCTTTCCGATGTATATGCTTGGACCATTGACTTTACTCGTCTTGATAAAGGAGATCGATTCAAGGTAATCTACACCGAAAAATTTGTTGATGATAGCATATCAGTAGGGATAGAAAAAATAAAAGCAGCCTATTTCGAACACCGAGGAAAAGGGCTATATGCCTATGAATTTCAAACCGATAGCATTAAGGGAATTGTGGATTATTTTGATGATAATGCCAAAAATTTACGACGCGCTTTTTTAAAGTCTCCCGTCAAATTTAGTCGTATCTCTTCGCGCTATAATCTCAAACGAAGAATCGCTTACTACGGACGTGTAAAACCCCATAAGGGAACTGACTATGCCGCACCGGTTGGGACTCCCATTATGGCGACCGCCAACGGAAGAGTAGAAAAAGCAAGCTACACTAGAGGAAACGGAAATTACGTAAAAGTAAAACACAACGGTACCTATTCTACCCAATACCTCCACATGAAACGCCGAAAGGTAAAAGTAGGCCAATATGTAAAACAAGGTGATGTTATTGGATGGGTAGGAATGACTGGAAACACCTCAGGTCCGCATGTATGCTATCGCTTTTGGAAAAAAGGTCGACAGGTCGATCCCTTCAAACAAAAATTGCCTGAAGCTAAACCCATTTCCAAAGAGTTGAAAAAACAATTCTTTACACATATAGAACCGATCTCAATTGAACTCGAATGTCTTCTTTTTGAAAAAGAAAAGACATCATCACTCGCAATGAATTAAACTATGGCATTACCAAACATAAATCCAACAAGCACCCAAAGCTGGAAAAAACTAGTTGCACATTTTGAAGCAACAAAAAACATTTCTCTTCAGCAGCATTTTGAAGAAAATACCAATCGCTTTGAAGACTTCTCTATTGAGTGGGAGGATTTTTTAGTTGATTTTTCCAAAAACCGTGTTTCCCAAGAAACAATGTCTTTATTGGAAGACCTGGCCAATGAAGTTGGTTTAAAAGAAGCTATGGAGGCTTATTTTAGCGGTGAGACCATTAATCAAACTGAAGATAGAGCTGTTCTACATACGGCCCTTCGTGTTCCTGAAGAAACGCAAATTTATCTCGATGGTTTAGATGTTGTTCCAGAAATTCATGCCGTGAATGCCAAAATAAAAAGTTTTTGTAATCAGGTAATCTCGGGAGAACACAAAGGTTATACAGGGAAGGCCATTACGCATGTAGTCAATATTGGTATTGGTGGATCTGATCTAGGTCCTGCCATGGTGACCGAAGCACTCGCCTTCTACAAAAATCACCTCAACGTTCAATTTGTCTCGAATGTGGAGGGAGACCATGTACGTGAAGTCATCAAAACCTTGGATCCAGAAACAACCTTATTTGTAATTGTTTCCAAGACATTTACCACCCAAGAAACCCTAAGTAATGCAAGTACCATTCGGAAATGGTTTTTGACCCATGCTCCCGAAGAAGCTATCGCAAAACACTTTGTGGCAGTATCCACAAATGAAGAAAAAATCGCTGCATTTGGGATTCATTCAGACAATGTTTTTCCAATGAAAGACTGGGTTGGTGGTCGCTTTTCTTTGTGGAGTGCAGTAGGTTTAAGCATCGCTTTAGCCATTGGTCCTGATCATTTTAATGCCCTACTGTTGGGAGCACATAAAATGGATGAACATTTTAAAAGCACTCCATTTAAAGAAAATATTCCCGTGGTTCTTTCCTTGCTTAGTGTTTGGTACAACAACTTCTGGAAAGCAGAAAGCGAAGCAATTATTCCATATACTCAATACCTGCGAAACCTCCCCGCCTACTTACAACAGGGCATTATGGAAAGTAACGGAAAAGGAGTAGACCGCAATGGAGACGCTGTGAATTACCAAACAGGAACCATCATTTGGGGAGGGTCTGGAACCAATGCACAGCATGCTTTTTTCCAACACATTCACCAAGGGACAAAATTAATCCCTGCAGACTTTATTGGATTTAAAACTTCCCTCTATGGGGAACAAGAACACCAAGACAAGCTGATGGCAAACTTTATAGCACAAACCGAAGCCTTGATGCGCGGAAAAACCCTCGGTGAAGCTAAGGAAGAATTGAATGCCAAAGGACTTGATGCAGCCGAGATCAATCAACTTGCACCCTTTAAAGTTTTCGAAGGGAACAAACCCACCAATACACTTTTAATTGAGAAACTTAGTCCAGAGAGTATTGGAAAATTGATTGCCATGTATGAACAGAAAATTTTTGTGCAGGGAATTCTTTGGAACATTTTTAGTTACGACCAATGGGGTGTAGAATTGGGAAAACAATTGGCCAATAAAGTTTTAGAAGATATTTCTGGCGATACAATTGCTCCCCACGACGGGTCAACAACAGCCTTATTAAAACGTTTGAAAGGCTGAGTTTTTTGGCTTAAGAAGGAAAACGAATGTCTTTTACCTTTAGTTGTAATGAAAGCTGACCATTCCATTCATTTTGGTCAACCGTGTACAAGACATCAAATGCTTCCCCTTTTTGAATGCGCTTAAAGTGTTTTCCTAAACCAAATCCAATCCCAATTAAAGGGCCATGGATTGTCTGTATAGACAATCGAAGATGACTACTGTCTTTTCCAACCAATTTACTCCCGCCACTATCAATACAGTTCTGGCTACAAAATACGGGACGCATGTTTTTGGGGCCAAAAGGGGCCATCTGTTCTATGATTCTGTACAATTTTGCATTGACTTCTTCTATGGGAAGGCTAAGATCAAAGACGGCGGTTGGCATTTTTTGCTCTGGAAGTATTGTCTGCGCTACAACAGTTTCAAAGGCCTCTTTAAAAGCCACTAATTGATCTTCATGTAACGTTAAGCCTGCTGCATATTTGTGTCCTCCAAACTGTAACATATGTGTCTCACAGGCTGCTAAAGCTTGGTATACGTTAAACCCCTTCACTGAGCGGACTGAACCAACATAGGTGTTTTTGACTTTAGTAAGAACAACCGTAGGACGATAATGGGTTTCGATTACACGGGAGGCAACAATTCCCACAACTCCTTTGTGCCAGTCATCATGAAAAACAACCGTTGCAGGGAATTCCTGCTCCTTTCGTTCTTCTATTTGACGTAGCGCTTCTTTGGTGATCTGCTCATCCGTGGCTCTTCGGTTAGTATTGAGTGTTTCGATTGGGAGCGCCAATAGGGTGGCTTCTTCTTTTGTTTTGCACATCAAAAGACGCGCAGCTTTGAGCGCATGATCCATGCGTCCAGCAGCATTTATTCTGGGGGCAACTTTGAACACCAAATCTGTAATGGTTACTTGCTTTTTTAGGCTCTCTAAAAAGACGCTGATGCCCGGACGTGGATTATTGCGCAACTGAGCTAAACCAAAAAAACTCAAGGTTCTATTTTCTCCCACCATGGGAACAATGTCGGCAGCAATGGCCGTGGCTACCAAATCTAGATAAGGTGGCAAGATCTCCGTATCCATTGCTCTATTTATGGTAATCGCCTGAATCAATTTAAACCCAATTCCACAGCCACATAATTCATCAAAGGGATAGAAACAATCTTGTCGTTTTGGATCCAACAATGCCACGGCAGCCGGAAGTGCTTTTCCAGGTAAATGGTGGTCGCAAATGATAAAGTCTATCCCTTTATCTTTCGCATACGCTACTTTGTCTACTGCTTTTACACCACAATCCAGCGCAACAATAAGAGATATTCCAAGGCTTGCTGCATGGTCAATACCTTGATAGGAAACACCATACCCTTCTTTGTAACGATCGGGAATATATGGGGTGACTTGGTTAGTAAGGTTGAGTAAAAAAGAGGTCATCAAGGCAACAGATGTGGTTCCGTCAACATCATAATCGCCAAATACCATTATTTTTTCCTCCTGTGCAATGGCTGTATTGATTCGTTCAACAGCTGCACTCATGTCTTGCATTAAAAAAGGATCGTGAAGATCTTCCCATTTAGGGCGAAAGAAATCTTTAACCGCTGCAAAAGTTTTCATTCCTCGCTGTGCGAGTAAACTTGCCATTGTAGAGGAGAGTCCTACTTCTTGCTGAAGGAGACTAACCGTTGTTTTTTCGGGAAGGGGCAGAGCTTGCCAACGCATTTTACTTTTTTGATTTTCCGCTTAAACACAATACAAACTCCCCTTTTGGGGTCTTTTGCTCAAAGTAATGTATGGCCTCCTCTAAGCTTCCGCGAAAGGTTTCTTCATGTAATTTGGTCAATTCTCGAGAAATCGAAATTTGACGTGTTTCACCGCAAAGCGCTTTGAACTGATTCAAGGTTTTCAAAAGTTTATGCGGAGATTCATAGAGAACAACCGTTCGCTCTTCCTCGGCGAGTTTTTCCATGCGCGTTTGCCTCCCTTTCTTGGGTGGTAAAAAAGCTTCAAAAATAAAACGATCATTTGGAAGGCCACTTTGCACCAAAGCAGGAACAAAAGCTGTTGCGCCAGGTAAACACTCCACTGGAATATCATTTTGAATGGCTTCACGAACCAGTAAATAGCCAGGATCAGAAATGGCTGGTGTACCCGCATCTGAGATTAGGGCTATGGTTTTTCCGTTTTTTAACTGGGTAATGATTCGTGGAACGGTACTATGCTCATTATGCATATGGTGGCTTTGTAATGGTGCAGTAATGTCAAAATGCTTCATTAGTTTCCCGCTGGTTCGGGTATCTTCCGCTAAAATAACATCGGCAGCTTGCAAAACCTCTATCGCCCTAAGGGTGATGTCTTTTAAATTCCCAATAGGGGTAGGTATAAGGTAGAGTTTCGTCATTTAGGTTCTTACATGATCTTTGTAACAATACGAAATAAGCAAAAATAGAATAGCAACGATGGGAACAATATGCTCCGCATCTCGGTGATATACATGTGCAAGGGTCGCTAGAATAAATTCAAAAAACAATCCTGCATAAGCCCATTCGACCAGCTTTTTCATTCGGTTATTTAGGATAACAAGAACTGCTAAAATTTTAGCACAAGCGATATAATAGACAAGATAAGTGGGAAAACCCAAGCCCGTAAATTCGAGTTTAACAGCCGGATAATTAAAAAAATACATGCCGGCACTTCCGATCATCATGAAGGAAAGTAAAAGGGTAGCTCCCCAATAGAGTGTCGATTTAAGCTTCATTTTGAACTGTTTAAAAGTTTGTTTCTATGCATTTTAAAAAGCGAGCTTCAAACTCTTCCTTTCCTTCCCAATTATTGTAATCGGGTTTGATCATTTCTTGGATGAACTGATGTGCTTCTTCCCAACTGGAATAGGTCTGAACCTGAGAAAGTACACGTTGATAGTCTTCTGAACTTTCCTCAAAAAGGTTTTTAATAAAGGCCAAACGATCGTTTAATCCTATTTGAATTCCTTTCCCTAAGAAATCATTCAAGCTTTTAGGTTGGCTGCTTTCTGGAACAGCTGGAGCTGGTTCAGAAGGTTTTTCTTGATCCTCTTCTTTTTTTACAAAAACAGGATTTGTTACCGAAGCAAAAAGGTCTTCAATTGCGGCTGATTCTTGATCCAAAGGTATTTCAGTCACGATTTCAGTAATCGTTTCCATTAGAGGAGCCACTTCTTCGGGAACGGTTTCCAGGGGTGCTTCTGTCTTTTGAAGATGATCAATCAGAATCAATTGCTTGTAAAGTTCTTGGACTTTTTCGAGCAATTCTTGCGCATTTAACGAATCATTTTGCCCTAAAATTTCGTGCGCAAGACGATTTAATTCTTTTTTAATGGGATTAAGCATGGAACGATTCTTAAGAACAAATTGTTTTGATACCTTTGTTATTATAAGGCGAAGTACAACTACACCTTTTGGTGAAATTACAAAAATGTTTTTAGAAAATACGGTAAATCAAAATGAACAATTCGGCTGGATCGAAGTAATTTGTGGTTCCATGTTTTCTGGAAAAACGGAAGAATTGATTCGCCGTTTAAAACGCGCCCAAATTGCCAAACAGCAGGTCGAAATTTTTAAACCAACCGTAGATAATCGCTACGACGATGAATTGGTAACATCTCACGACCTCAATCAGATTAGATCAACTCCAGTTCCTGCTGCAGCAAACATTCCTTTGTTGGTCAATGACTGTGATGTGGTTGGCATCGATGAAGCTCAATTTTTTGATGATGAAATTGTACAAGTTTGTAACGATTTGGCTAACCGTGGAATACGTGTAATTGTGGCTGGTCTTGACATGGACTTCAAAGGAAACCCTTTTGGCCCCATGCCGGCGCTAATGGCAACTGCCGAATATGTAACCAAAGTACATGCCGTATGTACCCAAACCGGTAACTTGGCACAATATAGTTATCGTAAATCACAAGAGGACTCTTTGGTTGTTCTGGGTGAAAAAGAAGCCTATGAGCCATTGAGTAGGGCTGCATTTTTTAAATTAAAAAAGCAAAAAGCAGACGCTAAAGATAATTCCGCTAAAAAAAATAAAACGTGACGCAACTTCACCTAGACTTAACAAAGCTCACGCACAACTACACGACCATAAAAGGGCGACTTGCCGCATCCACTAAAATGATGTCAGTGGTGAAAGCAGACGCCTACGGACTAGGAGCAGTAACGATCGCTAAACACCTCCTTGATTTAGGAACCGATTGGCTTGCTGTGGCCTATGCCCAAGAGGGAATCGCTTTGAGGAATGCTGGTATTGAATGTCCTATCATTGTCTTTTACCCACAATATGAAAGCATCGACAGCATCATTGATTACGCCTTGGAACCGGCTTTATTTACGCCTCCCTTTATCGAAGCATTCGCAAAAGCTTTAAATCAAAAAAACAAAACCAACTACCCCGTCCACCTCAAATGCAATACGGGTTTAAATAGAATTGGTTTATCGGGAACAGAAGTAGACCATTTTCTGTCAAAAAAACTGGACTATCCCTTTCAGCTGAAAAGTGTCTATTCGCACCTGGGGGCATCTGAAAATACTCGCCCTTGCGACTTTACCCAAAAGCAAATCACTGCCTTTTTGTCCATTAAAGAAAAAGTAAAAAAAACCTACTCAAGCCCTCCGCTATTTCATTTATTGAACACCTCCGGGATTTTTAACTATCCAGAGTTACACCTTGATTTGGTTAGAACAGGTATTGGCCTATATGGTTTTGCCAATCAAGCTGCTTGGGATCAGTTATTGCTTCCCATTGCACAGCTATCATCAACAATTGTTCAAATTCACAATGTACAAAAAGGAGATAGCGTTGGATACAACCAAGGATGGATTGCAGAAAGAGATAGCCGCATTGGTGTATTGCCTTTAGGGCATGCAGATGGAATTAGTCGTCAATTTGGAAAAGGAGTTGGGGGTGTTTGGATCAATGGAAATCGTGCTCCAATTGTTGGAAATGTTTGTATGGATATGCTCATGGTTGACCTCACAGAAATTAGCTGTCAACCCAGTGACCAAGCGATCATCTTCGACCAACAACATACGGCTAGTGATTTTGCGGAACAGGCGGGTACAATTTCTTATGAATTAATGACCTCCTTGTCTCCACGTATTCAGCGAACTATCTTAAAATAGTTTTTTTTGTAACATTTTGTTAGTTTTTTGGTGTTTCGAAAATTCACCTTGTTAGGAGGGAGATTAATGCCTACTTTAGCCAAAAATTTAAAAGATATGAAAGTTGCTGTTGTAGGAGCTACCGGAATGGTTGGCCAAGTAATGCTGAAAGTATTGGCTGAAAGAAATTTTCCTTTGACTGAATTAATCCCCGTTGCGTCTGAACGCTCGGTTGGAAAAAAGGTGTCCTATAATGGAACCGACTATAGTGTTGTGGGCTTACAAACCGCCGTTGATATGCAAGCCGATGTTGCTTTGTTTTCTGCAGGTGGAGAAACCTCTCTTGAATGGGCGCCTAAATTCGCAGCTGCTGGAACAACAGTGATCGACAATTCCTCTGCTTGGCGAATGGATTCTTCCAAAAAGCTAATTGTACCTGAAATCAATGCAGGAGAGCTCACCGCTGAAGATAAAATCATTGCAAATCCAAACTGCTCAACTATACAAATGTTGGTCGCCTTAGCACCATTACAAACAAACTATGGGATAGACCGTTTGGTAATTTCTACCTACCAGTCTATCACTGGAACTGGAGTTGCTGCAGTACAACAGTTGGAAAACGAATACAATGGCGAAAAGGGAGACATGGCATACCCTTACCCAATTCACCGAAATGCCTTACCTCATTGCGATGTTTTCCAAGAAAACGGATACACCAAAGAAGAAATGAAACTAGTACGTGAAACCCATAAAATATTGGGAGACGATACCATTCGAATCACTGCAACTGCTATCCGTATTCCCGTTGTTGGCGGACACAGTGAATCTGTTAATGTAGAATTAAAAAAGCCTACTTCCGTAAGCGACATCAGACAATTGCTCCACAATAGCCCGGGAGTGGTTGTACAAGACAATCCAGACACCAATACCTATCCTATGCCCATCTATGCTGAGGGAAAAGATGATGTTTTTGTTGGAAGAATTCGTCAAGATTTTTCACAAGACAATGCCTTTAATCTTTGGATTGTGTCCGATAATTTACGCAAAGGAGCTGCAACGAATACCGTACAAATTGCGGAATATTTAGTCGATAAAGGCCTTTTATAAGCCAATAGAATCTCTCTCCTCCATACTGGAGAATTGACAAAAAAAAGACCGCAAATTGCGGTCTTTTTTTTAGTTATCCATTTCAAACGATTCCATAAACTTGGTCGTATAATCTCCCTTAATGTAGTCTGGATGATCCATCAGTTGACGATGGAATGGAATGGTTGTTTTAATCCCTTCAATGACAAACTCATCTAAGGCACGTCTCATTTTATTAATGGCCTCCTCACGGGTTTGCGCAGTAGTAATCAATTTAGCTATCATTGAATCGTAATAGGGCGGAATGATATAGCCTGAATATACGTGAGAATCTAGGCGAACACCATGTCCTCCTGGAATATGTAAGTTGGTGATTTTTCCTGGTGAAGGACGAAAATCGTTGTAAGGATCTTCTGCATTAATCCTACATTCTATCGAGTGCATTTTTGGCAAATAATGCTTTCCCGAAATAGGAATCCCAGCCGCTACTGTAATTTGCTCACGAATGAGGTCAAAGTCAATTACCTGTTCCGTGATAGGGTGCTCTACCTGAATTCGAGTATTCATCTCCATGAAGAAAAAGTTTCGGTGCTTATCGACCAAAAACTCAACAGTTCCTGCTCCTTCATATTGAATGAATTCTGCGGCCTTAACCGCTGCTTCTCCCATGCGTTCACGTAACTCATCTGTCATGAATGGTGAAGGAGTTTCTTCTGTCAATTTTTGGTGTCGGCGTTGTACAGAACAATCGCGCTCTGACAAATGACAAGCTTTCCCAAAGCTGTCCCCAACAATTTGTATTTCAATATGACGCGGTTCTTCGATCAGCTTTTCAAGGTACATGCCATCATTTCCAAAAGAAGCCGCTGCCTCTTGACGAGCGCTGTCCCATGCTTTTTTAAGGTCTTCTTCTTTCCAAACTGCACGCATTCCTTTTCCACCTCCTCCTGCAGTTGCTTTCAACATCACAGGATAGCCAGCTTCAATCGCTAATTTTTGTGTCTCTTCGAAATCTTTTAATATCCCTTCTGAGCCAGGAATGGTTGGAACTCCGGCAGCTTTCATGGTCGCCTTGGCCGAAGCCTTGTCTCCCATTTTATTGATCATATCGCAAGATGCTCCAATAAATTTAATGTCATGCTCTGCACACATTTTTGAAAACTTGGCATTTTCAGACAAAAACCCATAGCCTGGGTGTATCGCATCAGCATTTGTTATCTCTGCGGCTGCAATGATATTTGCCATTTTTAAATAGGACTCTGCACTAGAAGGAGGGCCTATACACACTGCTTCGTCGGCAAATTTCACATGCAAACTTTCGGCATCTGCAGTAGAATACACTGCAACCGATTTAATTCCCATCTCTTTACAGGTTCGAATAATGCGTAAAGCAATTTCACCCCGATTGGCAATCAATATTTTTTTAAACATAAAAATAAATTTGGTTTCCGTTTACGATGGGTCAATCAAGAATAAAGGTTGCTCAAATTCTACAGGAGAAGAATCGTCAACCAATATTTTAACAATTTTACCGCTAATTTCTGATTCAATCTCATTGAACAATTTCATGGCCTCAATAACACATAAAACATCTCCTTCTCCAACTTGTTGTCCAACCTCAACAAATAATGGCTTATCTGGAGAGGGTTTGCGATAAAACGTTCCAATAATAGGCGATTTTATGGTGATGTATTTGTCTGCCTCATCTGGTTCTGCTAAAGGGGCAGCAGGGGCAGCAGGAGCGGCAACTGGCGGAGCAGCGATGGCTTGGTTTGGTAATACAGTATTTACGGGTTGTAATTGTTGAATGTAGTTCGCAGGATCAACCACGACTTTCTCATCACCTCCTGTTTTAATTGTGATCTTAACATCGTCCATTTCAAGACTTACTTCGGAAGCGCCAGATTTGGCCACAAACTTAATTAGATTTTGAATTTCTTTAATGTCCATTGGTACTGTGATTTTTATCGTCGGTAATCGACCTTGTTTTGAGTTAAATTATATAGTAGATCATCTACAGACAAAACCATGCTCATAGGAGTGGTCTTGATGTTTTGTGTAGTGAAAATTTTGTTGAGTGTTTGGCTAGCTACATGGATTGCCTCAGGGGTTAAAAACAGTTTATACAAACTACCCTGTTGACCCATTGCTTTAACCACTATTCCCTGAAGGGTTTTATTGGTTGAGCGTGGTTTTAGCAGATAACTTCCGACGACAGTAGCAACTGCTTTGGTTGTTGTTAAGCGATCCCGATTCATTGATTTATTGTCTTTTCCATGAACGATTTGCTAAGTGAAGATAACCGTTTTTTGTTCCAAACAAAACCTTTTATATGAAAAATGCTCCCCAAAAAGGAGAGCATATGTTCTTTAGAGAAGGTGATTTACTAGGCAGTCGCTTCTTCAGCGCTGTCAATCAAGACTCTCCCTTTGTAAAATAATTTACCCTCATGCCAATGTGCACGGTGATAAAGATGCGCTTCTCCTGTGGTTTTGTCAACCGCAATTTGAGAATGAGACGCTTTTACGTGAGTTCTTCTTTTATCTCTTCTGGTTTTCGATATTTTCCGTTTAGGATGTGCCATTTTAGTCCTGTTTTAGGTTATAATAAATCTTTTAGTTTATCCCACCGAGGGTCGTTATTGGATAACTTTTCCTCTTTGGGTTGTAATTCTTCTAGTCGTTTTAATAATGTTGAATTTAATGAGCCGTCCAATACACCTGGATGAACTTTTTTAACCGGTACCGCCAACACGATCATTTCATAGATCGGTTGTGCTACACTGACCTGATAACTCCCATGCGGTAGAATTAAAAATTCATCGTGGTCATCGTCATAATCTTCGCCAAATTTTACGATCCAGTCAAGGTTAGTATTGATGGTGTAATCAAAAACTTCGTTTGATACATCACAGGTCAATCCAACCGTGCCATTTACCGTAAATTTTAGGTTCATCATACTGGGTTTCTTTTCAAAAAGCAAACTTACTTTTAGAGAAGCAGTCGTGAAATCACTAAATTCAAATGCGTTAAAGAACGTTGTTTCAATGTCAAAATCAAAGGAGTGCTGACCTTCTCTGAGCCCTACAAACGGGATGACAAATTCGGTCAATGCTTCCATGTTCTTGTCAATGAGGGGGCAAATTTACAAAAAATATTTTTCTAAACTGCTTTTACCCATAGTTTTATTGCAGTTAATCAATGCTGTATTCGGCATGGCTTTGGCGATTGAAAAAGATCTCACGGGCCATGAAGACCGCTTCTTTAAAAGAAGCTGTATCGGCAAGCCCTTTTCCAGCTATATCAAAGGCTGTCCCATGATCTGGAGAAGTACGCACCTTGTCTAGTCCTGCAGTGAAATTAACCCCTTTTCCAAAGGTGAGGGTTTTAAAAGGAATTAAGCCTTGGTCATGATAGGTGGCCAAAACAGCGTCAAACTTTGCGGGCAGGTCTGTTCCAAAAAAACTATCCGCAGCATAAGGACCAAAAACCAAGGTGCCTTTGGCGTATATTTCTTTTAATGTTGGACGAAGAACGGTGTCGTCTTCCTCTCCTATGACACCATTGTCTCCAGTGTGTGGGTTAATTCCCAACAATGCTATTTTTGGTTTTGCTATACCAAAATCATGCTGCAAAGATGCTTTCATGTTGGCAACCTTCTTCTTGATTCGTTCAGGTGTTATGGATTGTGCCACTTCACTAACTGGGATATGGTCTGTTAATAGCCCAACTTTTAGCTCATCTGTCACCATGAACATAAGACTTTCTCCTTTGAGTTCTTTAGCCAAAAAATCGGTGTGTCCAGGAAAAGAAAACGTATCGCCTTGTATGTTGTGCTTGTTGAGTGGAGCCGTCACCAAAACATCGACCTCCCCTTGCTTTAGTGCTTGCGTGGCTGCCTTGAAAGAAGCCAAGGCTACCCCGCCTCCCTCAGCGGTTTCTTCTCCAAAAGTAGTTGTAAAGGGTTTCTTCAATACCTCAACAATATTGAGTTGGTTAATGCTCGCTTTCTTTCCCAATACAAAAGGAGAAAAAGATGTTTGGAGGTTAAAGTGCTTCCGCTGAAAACTGAGTAATTTGGTGCTGGCAAAAACAACAGGAGTGAAGAAATCAAACATGCGTTTGTCTTCAAACATTTTCAAGATAATTTCAATGCCCACTCCATTTGGGTCACCAATAGAAATCCCTACTTTAATTTTACGCTCTCTTCCTTCCATTGCCTGATTATTTGCTACTTTTGATTACAAAGTTAAACAATATCAACGAGCTTATGTTTACAGGAATTATAGAAGATTTTGGTACCATCACCAAACTAGAAAAAGAGAATGAAAACGTGCACCTGAGTTTGGAAAGTTCCATTACCTCTGAATTAAAAATAGATCAAAGTGTGGCGCACAATGGCGTGTGTTTAACCGTTGTTAAGATTGATGGCAATCAATACACCGTTACAGCCATCAAAGAAACGCTTGACAAAACAAATCTATCGACATGGGAAGTTGGAACGAAGGTCAATCTTGAACGCGCCATGAAATTAGGTGCTCGACTAGATGGTCATATCGTTCAAGGCCATGTAGACCAAGTGGGGCAATGTACTGAAGTAAAGGAAGAAGGAGGAAGTTGGGTTTTTTCGTTTGAATATGACCCCGCCCAAAAAAACATTACCATTGAAAAAGGATCGATTACGATCAATGGAACTAGTCTTACTGTGGTAAACTCTGGGATTAATACCTTCTCCGTGGCCATCATCCCTTACACCTATGAACACACCAATTTCCACACCTTTAAAAAAGGCACAATGGTAAATTTAGAATTTGATGTGGTGGGAAAATACATCACCAAAATGCAACAAATCAGGTAATTCAACAAAATTTGTATCTTGATACCTAAACTATATTTATGCACGTTCTCGAAATTTCTACTGTTTTGCTGGTCATCGCATCAGCCTTTTCCCTTATAAACCTTCGTATTTTAAAACTTCCGCTAACCATCGGGCTAATGATTCAAGCCTTGGTTCTTTCGTTTATCATTTTGGGGGTTGGAACGCTTTACCCTCCTTTTCTGGATAAAGCAACGGCCTTAACGCAAACATTTGATTTCAGCGAATTGCTTGTTAACGTAATGCTTCCCTTTTTGCTTTTTGCTGGTGCAATCGGCGTAAATGTTCATGAATTACTCAAGGACAAAACAACCATCTTGTTCTTGGCTAGCTTTGGCGTTCTCTTCTCGACCTTTGCCGTTGGAAGCGGACTTTACTGGCTTGTTCAACAACCCTTTCTCGGGATGAGCTCTTATGGGCTTACCTATGTAGATTGCTTGCTTTTCGGGTCGCTAATCGCCCCAACTGATCCCATTGCTGTTTTAGCAATGGTCAAAAAAATGAACCTTTCATCCATCACGGAAACGCGAATCGCAGGAGAGTCGCTGTTTAACGATGGAATTGGCGTAGTGGTCTTCTTGACCCTTTTGAGCATCAAAGTAGAAGGTGTAGAAAATGTTACTGCGGCCAGTGTTGGTGTCTTATTTGTGACTGAAGTCATTGGTGGAATTGCCTTGGGTGCTCTCATGGGATACTTGGGTCTTAAACTCTTAAAATACATTGAAAACGAACATGTAGAGCTGGAGGTGTTGGTGACATTGTCGATGGTTTTACTCCTCCCGTTAATTTGCCACTATTTCCATTTTTCGGCCGTTCTTGGGATAGTCGTAATGGGGCTTTTTCTAAACCGCAATATCGACACAGATGATGTAGAAGAAGGTGTACAAAAAGCCATGGGAGACTATGTGTACAAATTTTGGCATTTGATCGATGAAACCCTTAACGCTATTCTATTCATTCTAATTGGAATTGAAATTATCCCTCTCTTTAAAGAAGTACAAAGTAGCTTTTTTATTCTCTCATTCTTTGTGGTTATTTGGGTCGTTTTTTCTCGTTGGATTGGCGTTACCGTTCCCATTAGTTTATTGTCGTTACGCAAAAAGTTTGAACCCAAAACTGCCCTAATCATTACTTGGGGTGGCCTTCGTGGTGGATTGAGTATTGCATTAGCGCTAAACTTACCGGACACACTCGGGGATGGAAAATCACTGATTTTATTTCTGACCTATGCGGTCGTATTGTTTACTATTTTGGTGCAAGGACTGACCCTCAAAAAAATCGTTAAATAGTTTTTAGGCGTTCTTTTTTCTGCTAAATTTGTGAAGAGCAGTTCGCACTGTGACAACAGTGATGTTTAACTTAATGTAGAAAGGAGGTGTCTTATGTCTTATAAACAACATTTGGGGAGTAACGGACAAAAGCCGCCTTATATCAAGGCTTCTTAATCCTACTCCTTATCTATTTTAACATAAAAGCAGACCGATGGGTCTGCTTTTTTATTTTTCTCGTACTTTTAATAAACACTCTATACCTCATGAAAAACATTCCTCGTGTCGACTTAGCAGATTTTCTATCCAATGATCCAACACAAAAAGCAGCCTTCATCTCTACCCTAGGAGAGGCCTTTGAAGAGATTGGTTTTGTCATATTAAAAGGACATTATTTAACCGAAGAGCACACAAAAATACTCTATCGAGAAATCAAAAAATTCTTTGCCTTGCCTGAGGAAATCAAAAGTGGCTATGAAATTGAAGGTATGGCCGGTCAACGAGGCTATACTGCCTTTGGAAAAGAAAGCGCCAAAGGGAAGAAAGAAGGAGACCTAAAAGAGTTCTGGCATTTTGGACAATACAATATCCCAACAACAGGTCCCATGTATCCTGAAAATGTTTTGGTCAAAGAAGTTCCAGAATTTAATGCAATCGGGAAAGAGGTTTTTCAGCTGTTGGAAAAAACAGGACGGTCTGTTTTACAGGCTATCGCCCTACACCTAAAGCTCGAAGAAGATTATTTTGATCACTTCGTAAGCTATGGAAATTCGATTCTTCGCCCCATCCATTATCCTCCCATCACCCATGAGCCAAAAAATGCGGTTCGTGCTGCGGCACATGGAGACATCAATCTCATTACCCTATTAATGGGAGCTCAAGGAAGAGGCTTACAGGTGTTAACCAAAGAAAACAAATGGATTGATGCCATTGCAGAAGAAGGAGAATTAATCATTAATTTAGGAGATATGATGGCACGACTAACCAACAACTTCCTAAAATCTACGCAACATCAAGTGATCAATCCTCCAAAAGAACAATGGGGGAGTTCGCGCTATTCAATTCCTTTTTTTATGCACCCAAGTCCGGACATGCCCCTCAATTGCCTGCCTAGCTGTGTTTCGGAAAAACAACCAAAAGCATTCGAAGATTGCACCGCAGGAGAATATTTAACCGAACGTCTGATTGAACTCGGATTAATAAAAAAATAATATGAGTAATACATATACACTATTTTCTATTGCCAATGTTTTTATTCTTTTGAATTGGCTACCGCTCTTATTCGCGCCCAAGTCAACACTCACCCAAAAGCTTATTCATTTTCCTTTTATTCCACTTTTGCTTAGCTTTTTTTATCTCTTCTTTTTGATCAGCGATGGAGGCCTTGGAGATGCCGACTTCACCAGTCTTGACGGAATTTTGAGCCTCTACCACAATGCCTCTCCTGCAGCCGCAGCTGCTGGATGGATGCACTATCTCGCCTTTGACTATTGGGTAGGCTGCTGGATGCTTCGCGATGGCCAGAAAAAAAACATAATCCACGGACTCCTCTTACTTCCTTTGCTTTGCACCTTTATGCTGGGCCCTGTGGGAATATTGATTTACGCCCTTGCTAGCGAGGGGTGTTTAAGGCTAAAAAAATGAGGTATACAACCATAAACAAGTTCAGAAAAACCCATCGTTTTTTAGGGATCTTTATCGGAATTCAATTTTTGTTTTGGACCATTTCTGGCCTCTATTTTAGTTGGACAGACATTGATGAAATTCACGGAGATCATTACAGAAAAAAAGTTGAATTTGTAGCGATTAATGGGGCTATAATTTCAGATTCTCTTTTTCAAGCGCTTTCCTTTCCTATTCATGCCCTAGAGATAAAAACAATCGGAGAAAACCCTTTTTTTTGGGTGAATGACTCGATCTTATTGAATCTAGAAAACGGAAAAGTCATCAAGGAGATTAGCCCAGAAGAAGCAGTCGCCGTAGTAAAAGCCAATATCCTACCTGAGTATACCCCTAAAAAAACAGAACGCATTACTAAGATTGGACCGCACAATGAATACCGAGGGCGACCTTTACCCGCCTTTCGTATTGAACTCATCGGAGAGGGAAATCCTGTAGCTTATGTCGACGCTCGAAGTGGCACTTTTCAACGTATTCGACATTCAAAATGGCGTTGGTTTGACTTCTTGTGGATGACGCACACCATGGACTATCAGGGACGTGATAATTTCAACACCCTTCTTTTACGGGCGTTCTCGTTGCTTGGACTATTTACTGTGTTGAGTGGCTTTGCTTTGGCCTTTGTAACCGCTGGTTGGCGAAAGAAAAAATGAACCTAATCGTTGTCTTTTCGGGCAAGTATTAGAGCAATTAAAACACCGATTAAACCAAACATAAATCCTAAAAGAAACCCTTCAATATGGGATCTGCCTTTGCGTTCTGAAATATAGGCAGCAACCGCTCCAGAAATAACGCCAACTGCTAGTAAAGTAAATATCATGGGTTCTTAAAAAATATAGCTCAACTCCAACCGAAAATTTCTTCCGGTATCTTCTGCAAAATAACGAAGTCTATTCAAATAGTTGCGGTAATCCGAATTAAAAATATTGTCGATGACTAGTCGGAGTTCAATTCCTTTCCCCACTTTTGTACTAAGGTCAAAATTCACTAGATGATAAGCGCTTGGCGGACGACTAATGTCTACTAAGGCATTTACAATCGCGCCGTTTTCGATGAAATTATAGCGAAAATTTCGGTCTGGAAAAGCGGTTTGTTCGGC
>JAKMEK010000007.1 GCA_022425945.1 Flavobacteriaceae bacterium | reverse complement strand
GAATCATCAAAGACGAGGATTAAAAAGGTGTATTATCCAGACACAACCGTTGTTTTTTGACTTTCATTTGTTCACAGGTCAATAGCAATGATGAGTTTAATTCACAGGAGCCTATTGATCGTAAGAGCAATGTTGGTGAGTAAAAGAGAAGACTTTTTGAGGCATCCCCTCTTAAAATTCAATCATAAACCAAAGAGATTTTTTGACGGCTTTTGTCCATTTTAAAACTTCGGAGTTGTTCTTTCAACCGAAAGTGTATGATATTCATATGGTCAGGAATTTCATCAAGGAGAAATTCGTTGACAAAAAAAACATGCTTAATCGTACTGAATGTATTCTTAACTCGGCTTTCAATTAAAAAATGTCCATCCACTACTAAAAAGGTATAATTACAGATTGCTAAAGGCTCATCGTTAATGAACCATTGTGTTGTTCGTTGAAGATAGTCATTGATTTCTGCATTTTGTTGATACAGCGGCATGTCTTCCAAACCTGTTAAGGCACGGAAGATGTCTTTTGACTCAACCTCAATCTTAAGGACCAAAGATTGTTTGTTTTGGGACAGTTCAAATTGGGCAACTTGAACATCATGAAAGTTGTTCCAGGGGAGGAAGAAGAAAAGCGATAATAAAAAAAAAGCAACCCCTTTCATAAAAAGGAATCATCTGGTGAGCCAGTAAAACATCGCCCTATTTGCGGAAAGGTTTCCGTAACCACATAGAAATAGGGAAAGTGTTGCCGTCCAGAAGGGGTGTTAATTGTGATGGAACGTTCAATTCCATTACATTCATCAAGTTCGCCAAGATTAGCGATGTACTCATAATCATTGTAATATTTTCCATTGTAGGGGCCACAGGGTGCAGAAATTCCATCACCAGGACGTTCCCCTTCTTTTAAGCGATAACTAGCGGTTAATTTGACCAAATTTCCACTTGCGTCGGGTCCATATAGATACACCATCGGGAAGCCGTCCGCTGCCCAACCTACTTGAACTGGCTCATCAGGAACACTGTCGCTAGTAATCCCTGGGGAAAGCACTTCTGCAAAGGCAAACATTTGACCGTGATAGTGGTAACCTTGGTCTCCACTATGGGCATTGGCACAGTCTAATTTAACCTGATCTTGTTCGGGTCCTTTATTCATTGAAGCTTCAAAGACCCAATCCCAATTGTATTCCCCGGTTTGCGTGTTTTCAAAAACAAAGGGGGTTGCAGGCGCTGGAGCAAAATACACACCATTGGTGGCGACACCAAAAAAATAACGCGAGCGATTATTTGTGTTAAAGATACTCGTTGTTTCTTGCGCAATAGTGGGCGAAGTTGGGAGCGAAAAAGACCGTTCAAAAGGTGCAAATCGGCCCCTAAAATCACCATAGGTATGATTGGGAACAGTATTGCAGCTTATGCTTCGTATAGCCCCATCAATTGTCTCAACATAATTACTGTTGTCAGGAGCAGGAAAGGTACAGTCAACACCTACAGTGCTTATAGCGTTCGCCTCAGCACAGTCAACCGCTGACGAAGAGTCAACCGGAGGTTCTGGCGGGAGGACACAACAGTCTAGCTCTTTTTTACAGCAAAAAAACAAACAAGAGAAAAGTACGAGGCTAAGTATCTGTTTTGCATTCAATGGACAAAAGTGTTATTTGATCAACTAATTTAGAATAAATAATTAAAGGATAGGAACAAAAGCACTAGCTTTATACAAGTATTCTATGAAAGCAATTTCCTTTATTTTAGTAGCAATCACTTGTTTTTGTGCAAATGCTCAAGAAACCTTTACACCGAAAAAGGCGTCGAGTAGTCAGATCGTTTTAGATGGAAACCTGGCCAAAGGGGAGTGGAGTAACGCGATTCAAATTCCTTTGGACATTGAATTTAATCCGGCCAACAATCAGCCTGCACGCAAAGAAACCATCGCTTATGTTACTTATACCGATCGTTATCTTTACATTGGTGTTTATGCGAAGGATAATCCGAGTAACATTCGCGCATCCATTCGTCAACGCGACGATTCTAATATTTGGAATGACGATGTTTTTTTAGTTCGCTTAGACACCTATGCCGATGCCCGCAACAACCTAGGCTTGGCCGTCAACGCTTTGGGGAGTCAGTTTGACGTTAGACAAGTCAATGCTTTAACAGATGAAGGTCGCTATGACAGTTCATTCAATGTTAACTTTGAATCGGTGGGAAGCATAGTTGAAGACGGCTATCAGGTGGAAATGAAAATTCCTTTTGCAGAACTTCCCTTCCCTAATGGAACGGACCAAACTTGGCACGTCAACATGTATCGGCGTTATGTGGAGAACGGAAATGAGATCGAAGTAAGTAGCCAAGTAAGAGACCGAAACAATAGCTGCGTGGTCTGTCAAACCACCGATCGATTGGTGCTCAAAGGAATCACCATCGACAAACGCCTTGAACTCTTGCCCTATGTCTCTAGCAACATTCAGGGAGCAAGGAGCACCCCGCAAGAAAAAGTAAACTTTGGAAGAGTCAATGGAAAAGCAGGACTAGGACTCAACCTAGATCTCAATAAAAACACCAGCTTAGAGTTAACCGTAAATCCAGATTTTTCTCAGGTAGAAGCCGACGTGACACAGATTGACGCAAATTCTTCTTTTTCGTTAATGTATCCAGAACGACGCCCCTTTTTCAACCGCGGAACCGATCTTGTTAATTTTGCCGATGGTGCCTTTTATTCTAGGTCAATTGTGAACCCCTCCATTGCGACTAAATTATTGCAGCAAGGAAAAAAATCGCGCCTCTTTTTGTTGAATGCCTTGGATGAAAATTCCCCCTATTTGGTAGGAGGAGAAGATCGATCCTATCTGGGAGAGGGAGGAAAGAGTGTCGTCAATGTGCTTCGTTATCAACATTTATTGAGCCCTGTATCGCGTTTTGGGGCTGTCATGACCAATCGCTTTTATGACGGGGGAGGTTATGGTCATTTGTTTGGATTCGATGGCCTTTTCTTATTGAACAAGACTTGGCGGTTAAGTTTTGAATTCTTTAAAAACATCAACCGTGAACCCGAACAAGACTGGATTTCGACGGATGCAGAAATCCGTGGACAGACAATTGCACTCGATGGCGACCATATCAATGGAGACGCCCTCTATTTTCAGTTGTACCGAAAAACAGAACATTGGCAGAGCTACTTCTACTATCGTAATATTTCCCCCCAATATAGGGCAGACGTTGGTTTTGCCGTAAAAAATAACCGAAGGTGGGGAACTCTTTTTCACGAATACATAAACATTTTAAACAAACCAGGCATACAAGCCTTTGGCTTTGGAACCAAGATAGACGTAGTGTATACCTTTGAAGACATGCATAAAAATTTAAGCATTGACTTTTTCGCGTCCCTTAAAACCATTGGGCAGACAGAACTAAAGTATACCCTAGATTATGACGCAGTTAAAACCTTTTTGGGAATTCGTTTTACAAACCTACCCACGCATTCTTTCTCGGTTAATGGAGCACCAAGTGAGGCCTTTAATTTTCGTGTAAATTACGATTTAGGAAAAGACCTTTCTGCCAATGAAGTGGTGCCAGAAGTAGGGCGTCTTCGCTCTTCTTTCCTTACCCTCAATATTCAATTGAACGACAATTTCAACATCAACCCTTCGTTGCGCTATTCACGTCTGGAACGCCTCAACGGCGGAGCAAATTATTTTGATGGAAGCATTGCAAGATTGAACCTCAGTTATCAGTTTAACAGTGCATTTAATGTGCGCTTGATTACAGAAAAAAACAGTTTTTCTAACCAATTTTATATACAACCTTTAGTTCAGTGGAACCCAAATCCTGCGACTATTTTCTATTTTGGTGGAAATCAGAACACCATAGAAGACATCGAAGACATTCATTTTCAACTATTCCAATTCAATCGCACCCAGTTCTTTTTTAAGTTTCAATATTTGATCGGGCTCTAAATTTTTACCTTAAAGAATGTAGCCATTGTTTTTTCACTAATTTTAACGGAAACACTTAAATATGCGAATAAAAATTTTCCCCCTTTTGCTGTTGATATCCTTTGTCGGATTTTCACAAAACCACAAAGCTTTTCTAGATCAGTTAGATCAAAATACCAACCGTTTTTCCAAGGTGGCAATGACCATTTGGGATTATGCTGAAATGGGTTATCAAGAAGAAAAAAGCAGTACACTTTTACAGCAAACACTTGCTGATGAAGGCTTTACCATTACAAAAGGAGTTGCTGGAATCCCTACAGCTTTTATTGCGGAATACGACAACGGAGGCCCAGTATTGGCGATTCTAGGTGAATATGATGCTTTGCCTGGAATCTCTCAAAAAGCGGTAAGCTATCAAGTTTCTAACGAGGGAAAGGCGGGTCATGCATGTGGCCACCATCTATTTGGAACTGCTTCTGCTGCTGCGGCCATTAGTTTAAAAAATTACATCAAAAAAAATAAGATAAAAGGGACAGTTCGCTTTTATGGCTGCCCTGCAGAAGAGGGCGGTTCTGGAAAAGTATACATGACACGTGCCGGACTATTTGACGATGTTGATGTTGCCTTGCACTGGCATTCAGACAGTAAAAATGCCGCCAACCCTCGTCCAGCACTGGCCAATAAATCGGCTAAATTTCGTTTTTACGGACGTTCAGCCCATGCAGCAGCAGCACCTCAAGAGGGACGTTCAGCACTCGATGCAGTTGAAGCAATGAACTACATGACCAACCTTATGCGGGAACACATGGACATGAGCGCGCGTATTCATTATGTCATCACCCGCGGGGGAGAAGCCCCCAATGTTATTCCAGATTTTGCCGAAGTATATTACTATTCTCGCCATCCAAAACGCGATGAGGTTGTCAAATTATTTGATCGTATCGTGAAGGCTGCCGAGGGCGCTGCGCTTGGAACCGAAACAAGCATGGATTACGAAATGATTGGCGGAACACATGATTTATTATTTCTCGATAAACTTCAACGAAGAGTGCACAAAAACTTGACCACCATTGGAGGTTACACTTATACAGAAGAAGAAAGACAGTTCGCAGACCAAATTGCAAAAACCCTCATCAACCCAAGATCCATGGAATTTGTAGAAGGGGTTCAGCCCTATGATGTCGGTGCATCTGCTGGTGGATCGACTGATGTAGGCGATGTAAGTTATGCGGTACCTACGGCAGGGTTTAGAGCAGCAACTTGGGTCCCCGGCACACCGGCTCATAGCTGGCAAGCAGTTGCCGCCGGAGGAACCTCTATTGGGGTAAAAGGAATGATGGTTGCAGCAAAAACCCTCGCGCTTACAGGCATGCAATTGTTAGATGATTCAACCATCATAGACGAAGCGAAAAAAGAATTTATAGAAGTACGAGGGAAAGACTTTGAGTATTCCCCTTTATTGGGCGACCGTGAACCCGCATTAAACTACCGTAACTAAGATGAAAAAAGGAATTATATGTTGTTTTTTATGTGCTTCGTTTATGCTTCAAGCACAAGGATTTTCTGCAAAGGAATTACTCGATAAAAGCATTGCATATCACGATCCTGAGGGGAAGTGGAGTACTTTTGAAGCTGCTTACGATGTCTTAATGGACACTCCAGAACGACCGCTGCGCACTACGAGAATTGAGCTTAATTTCCCCAAAGAATATTTTAAAAGCACTGTCAACATTGACGGTATCACCACTGCTTCGGCAGTTGAAAAAGGAGAATGTACACATTGGTATAAGGGGAGCACAAGCTTCACAAAAGCGATTGCAGAAAAGCACCGTTTGAACTGTGAACGAGCCACCAAAATGCGGAACTATTATGTATACCTCTATGGATTGCCTATGAAGTTAAAAGATCCGGGAACGCAACTTGAGGATAAGATTTATACTAAAACCTTGAATGGTGAATCGTTTTTGTGTTTAAAAGTGACCTACGATGCTGCGGTTGGAAAAGACAGTTGGTACTTCTATTTCGATAAAGAAACCTATGCCATGCGGCACTATCAATTTTACCATGACGAATCGAAGAACGATGGCGAATATATTTTACTCTCAGGAGAGGAAATCGTTCAAGGCATAAAAATGCCCAAAACACGGGCTTGGTATACCAACCAAGCTAACGCATATTTGGGCACTGATGTATTAAGACTTCCTAAAAAAGACTAACGTTTATTCTTTTCCGATTCCCGGGATTTCTGATGAAGGAGAAGACTGTGTCCAAGGATAGTCCTGGGTTTTAGCTTCAGGATAAACCGTATTTAGGCTATCTCCCTCGTAGACAAATCCATTTTTCACCACTAGATTAACTGAATTGGTATGACGAATATTCTCAAGAGGATTTTTATCCAAAACGACCAAGTCTGCAAGCTTATCGTTTTCAATGCTTCCAATGTCATTAGCAAGACCTAAGGCTTCAGCTCCAATAACAGTGGCTACCTTGAGCATTTCGTGTTCAGAAATTCCACCAGCCTGCATACTCCACATTTCCCAGTGAAATCCTAACCCTTGTAATTGTCCGTGTGACCCAACACCGGCCAATCCGCCTGCAACGACGAGGTCCTTTACAAAGACCGCATGATCTTCAAAAACATATTCTTCTTCCATGAACCAACCCGCATTTCGACGACGCGATTTTGCGTCCAATTCAGACTTAGGCGTAAAGCGATTTAGCTTGACATCTCCCTGTACATCTTCTGTGGCATAAAAGTAGTTTTCCGCCCAAGGTCCGCCATAAGACACCAAAAGTGTTGGGGTATAGGCTGTTTTTGATCCAGCGACAAAGTCAATAAAGTCTTTGTACAATGGATAAATGGGAAACGAATGCTCGTGTCCTGGATAGCCATCTAAAATTTGTGTCACATTTAGTTTAAAGTCTAATCCACCTTCTGTTGTAGGCATCAATTCTTGTTCTTTTGCCGCTTGAATAATCCACTGTCGATGTTGTCGATTTCCGGTCAAGTACATCTTGATGGTTTTGGTATTGTAATACTTAGAATACTGCATCAGCACATCTCTTGCGTGGTCTAGACTTTTGATGTTGTATCCCCAATAACCTACTCCAGGACCAGTTGAGTAAATACGTGGCCCAGGAATTTGTCCGGCTTCTACCATATCAGCATAGGTCAAGACATCTGTGGTTGCGGTTTGTGGGTCGCGGGTGGTGGTTACTCCATAGGCCAAGTTGGCTGCATAGACCCAAACATGGCTTTTGTGTAATCCCCAAGCGGGCCACATGTGGGCATGGGTGTCCACAAAACCAGGAACAATATATTTGCCCTCAAGGTCCATGATTTTTGCTCCAGCGGGAACACTTACCTCATTCGCTGTTCCAACCGCTGTGATTCGATTATTCGTGATAACTACCGTTCCGTTTTGAATGATTTCATCTCCCTTCATGGTAATTAGGGTGGCATTCTGTAATACAAGGATTCCTTTGGCAATAGCACGATTTGCTTTAACAATTAGGTCCAATTCTTTTGCCTGATAGTCTTCTATAGTGTCTTCCTCCTCTTCCTTGTCATCTGTTTCAGTTGAAGCTACGGTTTCGTCGGCCTTAGACTTATCATCATCTTCTTCCTCTTTCTTAGCTGCTTCTTTCGCTTCTTTTTCTTCTTTTTGCGCCTTTTCGTTTGCTTCTGCTGCCGCAATGTCATAGCGGAAAAGGGTTTTCCCTAGGGTCCAATAAACCACATTTCCAGCGCTATTCCATGAAGGAAACTGTCCGCCAAATTTGGTTAGTTTACGAGAAGGGAAAGCTGCTTTAGAAGCGTCTTTTACATTTACTTTAGCACCGTCTGCCCCCACATAGGGAATGGTTACTACATAGATGTCGTTGTTGATTTGCGCCAAAGCATAGTCTCCTGTAGGAGCACGTAAGATGGTGTTTGCTTTTGCCGGTTTTTTAGCTGGTGCCGTGGGTGAATCTGCCAGCAAATGATTTTCATCATAGGAAGAACCATAGACGGTAATTCCATCGACCTGGACATGCTTTTTTCGTTCTGTTCCGTCCCATCGCATAGAGATTAAGCCGTCCGTAGAATTTAGGTAAATTCGATCATCATTTTGGGCAAAATGAGGGTTGGAAAGTCCCCTAGCTTTGGTTACTAAGCTGGCCTTTCCTGCGGCATTCGCATTTAGCCAAACCAAGTTCGATTTTTGTTGAAATGCACGCGGTCCATCGGCATCTTTAAATTGTTGTGCCGCGCCTTTAAAAACCGCTATTTTGTTGGTTGAACTCCATGCCGGCTGAGTATATACGGCTGATTCTGTGGTAAGCTGGACAGGCTTAGCTACTTTGTCTACCCTTACTTTGTGTACATGTCCACCTTTTTCATCATCCCAGCTCACAAAGGCCACTTCACGACCATTTGGATTCCATGTAGGCATAGCCTCAGTAAAGGAAAAGCCGGTGAGACGCTTGGGTAACCTGTCTTTAAAACTCATCCAGTAGAGCTTGTTCAAGGCAGTAAAAACGATCGCCGTTCCATCGGGTGAAACCTGGGCGTCACGAATTTGATTTACATTAAAAGTTGGGGTGTCTACAATGGGATAATCAAACTTTAGTTGAGGTCCAAGAGCCACTTCTTCATCAACTTGAAAAGGGATGTTTTTGGCCTCCCCACCTTGAATAGGGATTCGGTAAATTTTTCCACCATAAGAGGCAATTACTGCTTGACTGTCTGGCGTGAATGACATTGCCGGAAGTACGCCCAAGGGAGCGATCGATTCTTGTTCGTCTCGTTGAACGGGATAGGCTAACCAATCTTCTTCTTGGGTAACCAAGTTGCGTTTCACTAAACCCGTTTGGTCATTGTATCGACTTCCATAGACCAACCATTTACCGTCAGGTGAAAGAGTAGGCGTAAAGGCCGAACCATAACGAGAAGTCATGACTTCTTTTTTTCCGTCCTCACGATCATAAGTTGCCAGTTGATATTGAGGCAAACGGGCGTTGTATTGCCATGCCCCTGTGCGTTGGGAAAACCAAATATGTCTTCCGTTTGCACTAAAAGAGGGCTCAGAGATTTTTAAATTATCGGGTTTTTTAATCAGTTGAGTTCCGCCCCCGCCATCTTTGTGGTAGAGATGTAATTTAAAATTACGTGTTCCTCGACTCACCGCCACATAATTTCCATCTGGCGACCAATCAGCCGATTGCATTTTGGAGGTGTTCCCCTTGGTGAGTTGGATGGTGTCTTCTTTTTTGCGATCAATGATCCATACATTATTTCCCCCACTTCTGTCCGATAAAAAAAGAATGGAATTTCCATCGGGAGAGTATTTTGGTTGAGAATCAAAGGCTAGGCCCTCTGTAAGACGAGTTGCTTTTCCCCCATGAAGAGGAAGCTCATATAAATCTCCTAATAGATCGAAGATGATTTTTGACCCATCTGGATGAACATCTAAGGACAACCAAGTCCCTTGGTCTGTAGAAATGCTCACTGTTCTACTTGCTTCGAGGGGCAAGTCTTTTTTGTCTTTCTTTTGTGCCCAAGTAGGTGCTATTAGCGCAAAGGTAAGTAGGCTAAAAACTAGTTTTTTCATAATAAAGAGTTGTTGAATGGTCATTAATTTCTTTTGTGCCAAATTTCATGCATTGGCTCGCCTTTACTGGTAAAGCCTTTATGGTACCAGTCGTCTTCGTTTCGACGGTATTCGAAGGGAAGTACTTTCCCAACCTTTTTAGAATCCCTGGAAAAATAATCCAATGTTTCGACATAGGCACCCCCTTCAGCAGTGTAGGTTCCTCCTCCCGTACCTTTGAAGCTCATGTTAGCTGTGTCGAAAGCGATCCATTGAAAATAGCCATTGAGTAATATTTTCATGGTTTTACGCGATCGTGTTAAATCTCTTCGTTGTTCACCCTCGGGCTTAACCCGTCCGGCCATTAACCATTTTCCTTCAAGTTTTTGATCGGAAACGGATACATCTTTCCAGCTTGTTTGGCGGATATATTTTTTGGCGGATAAACTGTCTTTTTTAAAGTCAGAGTTGAACTCAAACTGCACGTCATAAGCGTTTCCCTCTTGGGTGTAGAAGCCACCTCTTGAAAGAACAAAGTCGCCGTCTGCGGTGTTGAAGACGGTTTCTACCAAATAACTGTCATCTACGAAAACACGATGGGTTTTTTCAGCTTCTGTAAAAGAAAACACTTGTCCCATTAGAACTAAAGGCAAGAGCAATACCGGAATAAAGAATTGAATTTTTTGCATATCTACAAGGGGTAAAAAATGTTTGAACTTATTAAAAGTATTGTTTTTTTAACGATTTAGAGCAATGGCTTCTTTTTTCCTGCCTACATACGCGTCTGATAGGTGTATAGTTCAAAATAGCGTCCTTGTTTTTCTAGTAATTCTTGGTGTTTCCCTTTTTCTACGACCTCACCATCTTCGATCACTAAAATTTGATCTGCTTTTTGAATGGTACTTAAGCGGTGAGCAATCACTAGCGTTGTACGATTATCCATTAAAACACCTAAACTATCTTGAATATATCGCTCGCTTTCGGTATCTAAATTTGAAGTCGCTTCGTCAAGAACAACAATTTCAGGCTGTGCTAAAAGTGCGCGTGCGATAGAAATTCTTTGGCGTTGTCCTCCAGAGAGTTTTACGCCTCTTTCTCCAATCAAGGTGTCTAAACCATCGTCAAAACGATCGGTAAACTCGGTAACATAAGCCCCTTTGGCAGCAGCAAGAACCTCTTCGTCAGTAGCTTCTGGACGGGGGAACAAGATGTTTTCTTTAATGGTTCCTTGGTACAAGAAGTCGTCTTGAAGGACAACCCCCAAATGTTTACGAAAACTGCGTAAATTTATTTTGGAGAGGTCCTGCCCGTCAATTGAAACCATTCCTTTGTTGGGTGTTAAAAAGCCCGAGGCTAAACCTGCGATGGTAGATTTCCCAGAACCCGAAGAGCCGACTAGGGCGATAACACTTCCTCTGCTTGCCGTGAAAGAAACATCTCTAAGCACATCTTTATTTGTTTCATAAGCAAAAGAAACACGATCAAAAA
>JAKMEK010000004.1 GCA_022425945.1 Flavobacteriaceae bacterium | reverse complement strand
CAATGTCAAAATCAATGTCCACCCCTTCTCGCTTCACAGTTTCTAATTGTGTCCCGATTTTAGGATTAACCAAGGCAAGAATGAAACAACTAAAAGCCAAGCTAATTACAATCAATTTGAGAAAAGGTTTAAAGCGAGAACGATTAGGGCTTAAAACGGCCAATAGCGAAGAAGAAGAAAAGTTGGCTTGGGTTTTTTTCTTCCAATTACTCACCCACAAATAACCCAACCAAAAAATTGGCAATAGGGCAAAGGCATAAAAATAAACGGTCTCGTCGAGTTGATACATTTTATATAAAACTTCTATAAATGGTGTTCTTCAAAATCCATTCCAAGAAAAGAAGCCCCATGGCTAATAGAACCAAAAAACGGAACTTTTCTTGATAATTATAATACTTGAATTCTTCTATTTCTGTTTTTTCTAGTTTATTTATTTCATCGTAAATTTCTTCTAAACTTGTGTTGTCTGTCGCACGAAAATAACGTCCGCCAGTTACATCAGCAATGGACTGCAGCAATTCTTCGTCAATTTCAACTTTAGTGATTCCGTACTGAAATTTTCCATTGGGAAGAATTCCAATGGGGGCACGGGCATTCCCATTACTTCCCAGACCAATGGTGTAGGTCTTAATTTGAAATTCTACGGCTAATTCAGCTGCTATTTTAGGGTCGATGAAACCGGCGTTATTGACCCCGTCAGTCAACAAAATAATCACCTTGCTTTTGGCACGGCTATCTTTCAACCGATTCACGGCCGTTGCCAATCCCATCCCAATGGCTGTTCCGTCATTGATGACACCATCATAGCGAATTTCATTCATGGCGTTTTGCACGATTCGTTTATCACTAGTGATGGGTGTTTTTGTATAACTTTCACCGGCATAAATGACCAAGCCAATTCGATCGCTTCGTCGTTGCCTGATGAAATCTCCTGCTACATTTTTTAATGCACTTAGTCGGTTGGGTTTTAGGTCTTGTGCCAACATACTGGAAGACACATCTATCGCCATGACAATGTCAATACCTTTGTTGGTTTTGGTTCGGGTAGAAACATCAACCGTTTGCGGACGTGCAATCGCCAGTATGATCAAACTCATGGCCAATATCCTAAACACAAAGAGTAACGGAAAAAGTTTTACCAACAATGAAGGGCTTCCTTTAAAACCATCGAGGGAAGAAAGTGTTAATCGCGCTTGCTGTTGCTTCCGTTTAAAACCATACCACAACACTATGGGGATCAGAAGGAGAAAAGCCCACAGGTAATCAGGATTGGCAAATTGAATTTCGTTCAACACTTATAATTCTTTTATGATTTCTATTGATGCTAGGATTCTTTTTTCAATTTCTTCTCCATAGCGGTCGTCTTTAGAGAACAGGAATTGTATTTCGGTTGTTCCGTTTTTGAATGGAAAAATAATGCTAACAAAACGACATCGTAAGTTCTCTGCACCATTGGGCAAGTCCAAAGTTCCAAACAAGCGGAGTGCACTCGTCCCATCGGCGGTGGTAAAACTGTCGTTCTGCACCAATAAATTTACGGCTCCTTTTGCTTCATAGGCCGCTATTGCGGCTTCCAGTAACTCTCTGGCTAATGCTTCTTGCTCTTCTTCACTTAACTCTTTACCGTCTTTTACGGTTCGTTTTTCAAAGCTAAGTTGCGTGTAAAAATCGTTGAATGGATCTCCTGCCGAATAGGTTGTTTTCTGAGCGGTAGAGCTAGTTTCACGAATCAAAACATTGGGTGTTTGTAGTGCAATTGGAGGAGTGCCATAATAACTTTTTACCCAAAAATTATCCAACAACACTTTTGTTGGGTAGCGAAAGACCGTGTCTTTTACGGGCGTAAAACCATAGTATGCAATAGCAAGAATTGCTGCAATGACCACAACAGCTAATGATGAAATTCCAATCAATTGTATTTTTTGAATACGTCTTTTTTGTTCCAGCTCGCGTTGAAAGGCTTCGGTGGCGGCTAATTCTTCGGGAGTAGGCTCCGGGAGTGCCTCATTGGTTTCAATGACTACCTGCTCAACCATTGCCCTATCTGTCGTAGCAATTCCAAGTTCTGGTGCAGAACGAGCAAACTTAACTAAGTCAGCATTTTGCAACACCCGCTTTAAATTGTTTAGTGTTTCAAGATTTAGGTCAAGTGTACCAGCATCTTTACGCAGTTCAAGTTTTTCAATCAATTCGTCGGAAGTACTCTCTAAAGCATCAATGGCAGCTTCTTCTTCTAGGTATCGCCTAACCACATCCGTCAATTTCGAATAATACAATTTGTACTCTTCTTGGGCCGTTGGAATTTGGTTTTCCAAGGCTTTTAATTCATTTAAGGCCCGATCAAAAGGAGGTATTTCTTCCAACAAGGCCGCTTTCTTCTTTTTGTACTGCTTGTTCAAATAATACAATACGAGTAGCAACAGTAAAAAGAAAAATCCTACAAGATACTGTTGTATCAATTGAGTGTAATTGCGCTCTACTAATTGAATGGGTTTGATATCAAATAAGGGTTGTTGTAGCGTATCTACCTTAACTGTAGCGACATCCATGGCAATGGAATCTGAAAAACGCAAAACACCATCAACCACTATCTTCTGCGGGGGAATCCAGTAGCTTCCAGAATCGAACTGGATTAAGGCATACCGTTTGGTATAAAGGTAATGCCGTTGCGCTCGAAGGGTATCGATGGGAGATTCTTCCAAAAGTTCGAAAGGGAGAAAAAGGGGTTCGGGAGAAAATTCGACCATGGACAATGAATCGGTTTTGATCTGCAAAACCAAATTGATTTGCTCTCCGATCCGCACTTGTGTAGAATCTACCGCTGTCGTGACCTCAGCTTTTAGCTGCGCACTAGCTGCAGCAATACAACTGAAAAAGACTAACGTAAAATAGGTCAACAAATGCTGCTTCATGCTCTATATTCTTGCTTTAAAATAGCCCAATAATTTTTTGACATAGCTTTCGTCTAGACGGCAATCTATCGCGCCGGCTCCATTCATTTTAAAGGTGCTTTTAAATTCTTCTTTGCGCTTAGAATTAAAAGACGCGTAAGCTTGACGCACTTTTTTGGAACTAGTATTGACCCATTGAATAGCCTGAGTTTCACTATCCACCATAGGCACTATTCCAAGATTTGGCATTTCTTCTTCCAATTTATCATAGACCCGAATTCCTGTTAAATCGTGTTTTCTTGCTGCGATTCGCAAGGTCTTGTCATAGCCTTGATCCATAAAATCTGAGAGAATAAAAACAATGGCTTTCTTTTTTAAAACTCCGGAAAGAAAAGCAAAAGCATGAGAAATGTCAGTAGCCTTACTATTGGGTTCAAATTCCAACAACTCACGAATGATGCGTAAAATATGTGACCGTCCTTTTTTTGGTGGGATAAACAATTCTACTTGATCTGAAAAAAGCAATAAACCCACCTTATCGTTGTTTTGAAGTGCCGAGAACGAAAGTGTAGCGGCAATTTCAGTCAATATATCGCGTTTGAATTGCTGGGTTGTTCCAAAGAACTCTGAGCCACTTACATCCACCATCAACATCAAAGTTAACTCTCTTTCTTCTTCAAAAACCTTGACAAAGGGTTCGTTGTAGCGAGCGGTAACGTTCCAATCGATTGCACGCACATCGTCTCCAAACTGATATTGACGCACTTCACTAAAGGTCATGCCTCGTCCTTTGAACGTGCTGTGGTACTCTCCACCAAAGACATGATCGCTCAGTCGTCGGGTTTTGATTTCAATTTTTCGAACTTTTTTCAGTAAGTCTTTGGTCTCCATAATGGAATTTACACCTTGCTTTTAGAATGATTAAGGTACCTCAACGTGGTTGATGATTTGCGATATCAAATCCTCAGAAGTAACATTTTCTGCTTCGGCTTCATAAGTCAATCCTATTCTGTGGCGCAAGACATCATAAATAACGGCACGCACGTCTTCTGGAATTACATAGCCACGATGTTTCAGGAACGCATAGGATTTTGCGGCTGTGGCAAGGTTAATGCTTCCCCTCGGTGAAGCACCAAAACTAATTAAGGGTTTCAACTTTTCCAATTGATAATTTTCAGGATAACGTGTGGCAAAAACCAAATCCAAAATATAGCGTTCAATTTTTTCATCCATATACACCTCTCGCACTGTATCTTGAGCGGTAATAATTTGCTTGGTGGTCACTACAGGTTTCACCTTTTCATAATCAGCTTGTAAATTTTGTCGAACAATGAGTTGCTCATCAGCCAACTTTGGATAATCAATCACGGTTTTTAGCATAAAACGGTCAACCTGTGCTTCTGGCAAAGGATAGGTTCCTTCTTGCTCAACCGGGTTTTGCGTGGCCATAACCAAGAAAGGTTGCTGCAATTTAAAGGTAGTATCGCCAATGGTAACCTGCTTTTCTTGCATGGCCTCGAGCAGTGCAGATTGCACTTTGGCTGGGGCACGGTTAATTTCATCAGCCAAAACAAAGTTGGCAAAGATAGGCCCCTTCTTGATGGAAAAATCATTCTCCTTGATATTGTAAATCATGGTACCAACAACATCCGCTGGAAGAAGGTCAGGCGTAAATTGTATTCTGCTAAAGCTACCTTTAACTGCCTGACTAAGGGTGTTTATGGCTAATGTCTTTGCTAGTCCAGGCACTCCTTCCAAAAGGATGTGTCCTCGACCGATTAATCCAATCAACAAGCGTTCGATCATGTGCTTTTGCCCCACAATGACCTTGTTCATTTCCATGGCAAGCAAATCTACAAAAGCGCTTTCCTTTTCAATTTTTTCATTAATTTCTTTGATATCTATACCTGTCTGGGTGCTCATACTTATAGTTTTTTATCGGAAGACAAATTTGTGGATTTTTTTCGCCATAGCTTGTTAATAATTGGTTAAAAGTTGTTATTTTACAAGGGATGTGCATCTCTACTTCCTCTTTAAATTTAGTGGACTTTTTTAACTTAATTGCATGAAATGGACAGAATAATTACGGGAACTATGTCTTGGGGAATTTGGGGAAGAAATTTCTCAACTTCAGAAATAACGGAATTGATTGAAAAAAGCGTTGAAATTGGGCTCAAATGCTTTGATCATGCCGATATTTATGGAGGTTATACAACCGAAAAAGCTTTCGGTCATGGCTTTGCTTATTCCAGCCTTAAACGAGACCAAGTTCGCTACATCAGTAAATGCGGAATTCAATACCCTAGTGAAAATCGACCACTAGAAGTAAAGCATTATGATTATAGTAAAAAACACATCATTACTTCGGTGGAAAATTCCCTTAAAAATCTTCAGACCGACTATCTAGATGTGCTTTTATTGCACCGACCTAGTCCTTTAATGGATGTAGCTGAAATTGCAGCGGCTTTTGAAATACTCTTAAAAGAAGGCAAGGTGACGTCATTTGGTGCTTCTAACTTTAGTGCAAGTCAACTGCAGCTCTTGCAAAAAGAAGTAAACCTTGACTGGAATCAAATCGAATGTTCCCTTTCGCAAAGTAGTTCAATGTTTGACGGCACACTCGATTACCATCAAACCCATGGGATTGGAACCATGGCATGGAGTCCATTAGGAAGCTATTTTAAAGAAAGTGAAGCGCCTAAAGCTCACGCGAAATTAATGACCCAGCTTACACAAAAATATTCTTTAACTGAGGATCAACTATTATTGGCCTGGCTATTGAAACACCCTGCTAACATTCATGCTGTGATTGGCACTACAAGGGTTGATCGTTTACTGGCCGCCCACAAAGCCTCAACGGTTGAGCTAGATCTTCAAGATTGGTTTTTATTACTCGAAGCACAAAAAGGAGAACGCGTTCCTTAATCTATATTTATGAAAGACACCACCATACTCATTACAGGCGCAAGCAGCGGAATTGGAAAAGCTACGGCTGAATTATTTGCCAAAGAAGGGGCAAGACTCATTTTATGTGGCCGACGACAAGAACGTTTGGATCAACTGAAAGAGGTGTTCAACACAGAAGTACATCTGCTGAATTTTGATGTAAGCGACCGAAGCGCGGTTTTTACTGCTATTGAAACGCTTCCTACCGAGTGGAAAAAAATTGACATCCTCATCAACAATGCCGGAAATGCCCATGGATTGGATCCGGTTCAAAACGCTAACTTGGACGATTGGGATGCCATGATTGATGGTAACGTAAAAGGTGTAATGTATGTTACTAAAGCTATTATTCCCCAAATGGTCAAGCGTAAAGCTGGACAAATCATCAACCTAGGATCAATTGCAGGGCTTGAGGTCTATCCCAATGGAAATGTTTACTGCGCGAGTAAATTTGCGGTAGATGCCTTTACACAAGGTCTACGTATTGATCTGAATCCTTTCGGAATTCGTGTAGGCGCAATTCACCCCGGATTGGTCGAAACCGAATTTTCGATGGTTCGCTTTAAAGGGGATGAAGCTCGCTCCAAGAGTGTATATGCACCTATTGACGCCTTACAAGCAGAAGATGTTGCCAACGCCATTGGATATATGGTGAGTGTTCCACCTCATGTAACCATTGCCGACATTACACTATTGCCCACTGATCAAGCCAATGCAACTGTCCTTAACCGCAAACCATGATCAATAAACGACTTTTGGTCAAAGCGCTTTTATCTCACAATGATGAAAACAGCTTTTATGACAAAAAGTTAAAGCTCAACCTAACGACCAAAGAAGGTAAGGCCAAGTTTTTGAAACACGTTTGTGCACTTTCAAATTCCAATCCCTCCAACAATTCATATATCGTAATTGGGGTGGAAGATAAAGCCAATAGGATCGTTGGTGTAGATTTTTTCGATGACAGTAAAATTCAAAACCTAATCAATGCCTATTTAGAAAACCCTCCTTTGGTGCTATATGAGAACATTCCGTTTCCGCATCTATCCCCGGGGAAAGTAGTGGGTTTGGTCAGCATTCGCCCAATCGAACAGATTACTTCATTGCGTAAAAATATCTGGAAATATTATGGTGGAGCAGTTTTCTTTCGCGAAGGTAGTATCTCTTCACCAAAAAACATTAAAAGTGATTCCATCAACTCTAATGCTAAAAAAGTAGAAAGCATAGAGAAACATGCACAAAACAACATTAGCCTAACCCTTGATGGCGTGGTTGATTTTATCCAAAACCATCACAGTGATTTAACAACATGCTATAAAGTTTTTAAAGAAACCTTTGTGGTGTGTTGGTCAGGGATGCCAAAAAAAGTAGAACATAAAACCTATTATTCAAGGGTTGATATTGAACTCATTAACGAACAGGTAAAATTGTTTTACTCTAATTTTGACGAGGTGGAAATTGCCTATACTGAGGATGCTTTTACCTTAACCGAGTATGTCCGCTTGGGCATGAATACCGTATATAAGTATTATCCTTTGGAGGAAGTTAAAATTTCATTCAATGAAAACGGCAGCTATGCCATTGACACAAAACTTCTCTTTGAACCTCCTCAACTAGACAAACCCACCCTTCTACACTTATTTAATGCCAATAATCGACTGTTGGAAAAACTGAAACGAAAAAGTTCATTTTCCCTTGAAGAAGAGAGTGATTTGTTCAACCTTTGCTCACTTTACATGCTATGTACACTGAACGATATTCCTACTGCATTGGCAAATTTAGAAGAGGCTAAAAGCTACTTGAAACAACGCGAAGAAACCCTGTACCAGACCTATAAAGACTGTCAACGAATCTTACGCAAGCTGAAATACAATTAAATTTTTTACATTTAGCGGTAAATAACCCTAGTCTTATGCCTAAAATGAAAGTAATTAAGTCAATCTATATTGACGCAGCGCCAGAAAAAATTTATCCAATCATCAATAATTTGAGTAATTGGGAACAATGGTCTCCTTGGGTCATCGCTGAACCAACTGCTCAACTCAATGTTGCCAAAGACGGAAAATACCACGAATGGGATGGAGAGATAATCGGCGTCGGAAACCTCAAAATTCAAGAAGAAGTAGAAAACGAATCGGTTAGCATGGCCCTTACTTTTTTAAAACCATGGAAATCCAGAGCAATAACCCGTTTTACATTGGAAAAGAAGGGTAAAGGAACTGAGGTGATATGGACCATGGACAGTAGCCTGCCGTTCTTTTTGTTTTGGATGAAAAAGCAAATGGAAATTTTTGTCGGAATGGACTATGATCGCGGACTTACCATGTTAAAAGATTTGGTAGAAACAGGATCCTCCAACTCTACACTTACATTTAAAGGCGTTAAATCTTTTTATGCCACCAAATACATTGGAATTAAGTCGCAATGCACTTCCTCCAACCTGGGGCAAAGTATGGAAAAAGACTTCACTCAATTAATGGGGTTTATCCGTGAAAAAGCAGGTGAAAATGCACATGGAAATCCATTTTCGATCTATCATGAATTCGATGTGACGGAAGGTAAGGTAATCTATAGTGCTTGTCATCCGATAACAGAAATTCCTGCAGAAATTCCTGAGAACTTCTATACTGGCGAATTACCAAAAATGAAGGTCTACACCGTGAGTCATACAGGCCCTTACCGCCATATTGGGAATGCATGGTCAACGGCAATGATGCACCAACGTGCAAAGAAATTCAAAGCTGCGAAAAAAATTCCTCCAATGGAAGTGATGCTCAATAGCCCCAAAGATACCCCTGAAAAAGAATTGATTGCTGAGATTTTGTTTGCGGTGAAGTAATGCTACTCTATTATTTCATACACACGAATATCATCAACCTCATAGGCTCCATCACTGGCTGTTTTTCCACTCCCAGAGTAGCGAAAAGCAAGATAGAATTGTCCGAACTCTTTTACTGGAATATCACCTGAGTCTATCCATAAATGTGGTTCATCCTCATTTTGCACAAGCTGTGCAGTAAAAGGTTGCCAACTTGCTGCAGTTATTGTTCCAATGGAGCCATACCAGTCGTCAGCAATCAATGCTTCAAGCGAACTACTGTCTATAGTCCTGCTAAATTACGAACGTTAAGATGGCGATTTCAGGGGTATCCTTTTCGAACGACAATCAAAGGAAATCGGCTAGAAGGTTTCTCAGACCATTTTCCTGTCTATTCGATTCTTGGAGAAAAAAAAAGACTAATTTAACAGCCGTTGCACAA
>JAKMEK010000077.1 GCA_022425945.1 Flavobacteriaceae bacterium | reverse complement strand
ACAGCCTTGGTAGCAAAAAAAGCTGGAGCGACTGTTTTGACTGAAAATCGCATGGGATATGGTTATGCTTGCCTAAAAGGAATTACGTATGCTTCGCAACAAAAACACCAACCCGATATCGTTGTTTTTCTTGACGGAGACTATTCTGACTGTCCGAATGAATTACTGAAAATAATTGCTCCAATAGAAGAAAATGAAGTTGACTTTGTGGTTGGAGCAAGGGTTAAAGCATTGCGGGAAGAGGGGTCAGTGACTCCTCAACAAATTTTCGGGAATTGGCTTGCCTGCTTCTTGATGAAAATATTATTCAAGTCTAACTTTACAGACCTTGGGCCTTTTAGAGCCATTCGCTGGGAAACCTTGAAGTCACTAAAAATGTCGGACAAAACCTATGGATGGACGGTCGAAATGCAATTGAAGGTTTTACGCCAAAAAATTAACTATCAAGAGATTCCGGTTTCCTACAAGAAAAGAATTGGTGTCTCTAAAGTTTCTGGGACAATAAAAGGAACTATATTTGCAGGAGTAAAAATTATTGGCTGGATTTTCAAACACTATTTATCATAAGCACTATCACATGGACTACTTTTTGTTAAACTTCTCCTTCCTAGTGATGGGTTTATACGCAGTATCTTTACTCCTCGTTTTATTTTACAGTTTGGCCCAATTAAATCTACTATTTAATTATAAAAAGGCACAAAAAAACAAGCCAAAACTGACCAACTTAGACACAACTGACATTAGCAAAGTTCCCTACGTAACCATTCAGCTTCCTGTATTTAATGAGCTGTACGTAATGGAACGTCTACTAGAATGCATCAGCAAAATTGAATACCCAAGAGAACGTTTGGAGATACAAGTTCTAGATGATTCTACGGATGAATCTGTTGAATTAACAAGGAAATTAGTAGATGATTTACAAAAAGGCGGTTTGGATATACTCCAAATTCGACGAGAAAATCGTGTTGGATTTAAAGCCGGAGCACTTAAGGAGGGTTTAATCACTGCCAAAGGGGAATTGATCGCAATTTTCGATGCAGATTTTCTCCCTCGAAAAGATTGGTTACTAAAAACAGTCCCACAATTTGACCGTCCGGAAATTGGTGTAGTGCAAACCCGATGGGAGCACATCAATCATGATTATTCTATACTCACCCAAGTTCAAGCCTTTGCACTTGATGCTCACTTTACGCTAGAACAAGTTGGAAGAAATGCTGAAGAACACTTCATTAACTTTAATGGTACAGCTGGAATATGGCGGAAAGAAACCATCATTGATGCCGGAAACTGGGAGGGCGACACCCTTACGGAAGACTTGGATTTGAGCTATCGAGCGCAGTTAAAAAACTGGAAGTTTAAGTATTTAGAAGACGTAAAAACACCTTCTGAACTTCCTGTTGTCATGAGCGCTATCCGCTCACAGCAATTCCGTTGGAACAAAGGAGGCGCTGAGAACTATCAAAAAATGGTTAAAAAAGTATTGCGAAAAAAAGAGCTTCCCTTCTCTACCCGTATACATTCAATACTCCATTTGCTTAACAGTAGTATGTTTTTAAATGTTTTGATAGTTGGAATTCTAAGTATTCCAATGCTATACATCAAAAATGAATGGGGGCATTTGGCTTGGTTTTTTCAAATCTCATCGCTCTTTATTGTCAGTACAATGATCTTCTTTTACTGTTATTGGGAATTGTATAAACGTCAATACGGCAATAGCTTAACTCACTTCTTAGAATACATCAAAACCTTCTTCACTTTCTATACTGTTGCCATGGGCTTCTCATTTCACAATGCTCTTGCAGTAATGGAAGGACACAGGGGGAAACGAAGTGATTTTGTACGTACCCCAAAGTTCAACATCAAGAACATGAAAGACTCTTGGAAAAACAATAAATATATTCCCACCAAGGTGCACAAAAACACCATAGTAGAGGGCATACTAACCTTGTACTTCCTCTTTGGCTTATATAGCGCATTTGTTGTGGGTGAAAATGGCGATTTTGGTTTATTTCCTTTTCATTTGCTTTTATTCTTGGGCTTCGGCTTCATCTTCGTTACTTCTTTTAAAACCCAAGGTTAGTGCCTTGGCGAATTCCATTTCGCCTATATTTTCTCCCATTAACGATGGGCGTTTTGTACTTGATGATTGGGTATTTTACCAGTCGCGAACAAAGTTTCCAATTTTTATTCCTTTCATTCACGCTCTTTGGACTAAGTCATCTTTGTCTTCAAAAAACATCAACCAATCAAATCCTTTGGCATGGTCTCCTCTTTAGGGCTATTCTACTTTTAAGTGTTCCATGGCTGTCACAAGATTTCTACCGTTTCATTTGGGATGGATTGCTACTCTTAAACGAGCTTAATCCATACGCTTTCACACCCAAAGAGCTGATTACTAAACCACATTTATTTTCTCCTGAACTAACCGAAGTGTTGTATCGCAATATGGGAGAACTGAGCGCGGGTCATTACTCCAATTACCCTCCAATCAATCAGTTTGGATTTTTGCTGTCTGTTTTATGGGATTCAAATTCCTTACTCACCTCTATCATTAGCATGCGTTTGCTACTCATTGGGGCTGATCTCGGAATTTTCTTCCTAGGGAAACAATTACTAAAAGTGTTTGGTTTCGCTGAAGAACGTATTGGTTGGTACTTCCTTAATCCATTGGTAATAATGGAACTCACTGGGAATTTACACTGGGAAGGGATGATGCTTTTTTTCTTTGTTTTTGGATGGTGGCTCTATGTAAAGCAAAAACCATGGCTCTCGAGCCTCGCCTTTGCATTTTCAATTGGCACCAAACTGATACCTCTACTCTTAGTTCCCGTATTTGTGCGCTTTCAATCGCGGAAAAGAAGTGTCTTAATGGCCTGCGGAGGGCTAATCAGTTTGGCATTACTCTTCCTGCCTTTCTTCAAAGACATTGGACTCGAAAATTATTTGGCAACCCTACAACTATGGTTTAAAAACTTTGAATTCAACGGAAGCATTTACTATATCGTGCGTTGGATAGGCTATGAAGCAAAGGGCTACAATATTATTCGCCAATTGGGGGAAGTAACCCCATGGATACTGGCCATGATTGTGTTACTTTTTAGTTTCCTAAAAGTGAAGAAAACAGCCAAAGAGGTCTTTGTTGCGATGCTTTTGCTACTTTCTTGCTACTATTTCATGGCCTCTATAGTTCACCCCTGGTATGTGATCAACTTAGTATTTTTGAGCCTATTCACGCGCTTTAGCTTCCCGCTAATATGGAGCGCTATGGTATTGTTGAGCTATGTCACCTATGCTCACCCTGATTTTCAAGAAAACTATTATTTGATCGGAGTAGAATATGGAATAGTGTTCGGTGTACTCGCTTATGAATTGATCAAGAAGAAACCCTTACTTCAACATTTTTAGGTTGTTGATCTCTTGATCGCTTAAATGTCTCCACCTCCCTCTGGGGAGGTCTTTTTTGGTCAAATGGGCATAAGTAACCAAATCCAATTGTTCAACAGTATAGTCTTGTGATTCCATTATTTGATTTACCGCCTTGTACGTTTGATCGTGTATTTCTACACCAACAACTCTTTTGGGCTCCCCACGAACAAAACTAATTTCCTCAACAAATAACTTCTTATGGCGATCAATAGAAACCCCTTTTTTTATCTTTTCAATCGATTCCGAACTAAGGTTCTTATCCAAGATTACTTGATAAATTTTCTTTACACGCGTTTTTTGAGCACGTAACTTTGCCATCAATTCTTGATCATTGGTAAATAACAATAAACCGGTCGTAGATCGGTCCATTGCTTGAATTGGATCAATGCGGAAAGGTGCTGCTCGCTCGACCAACTCCATTACATCTTTTTTGTAGGTGCCTTTTTTGATTGATGCTAAGAATCCTTTTGGTTTATTCAACAAGATATAAGTAGGCTTATCAGCAGTAATGCGTTGTCCATCAAAACGAACGTCATCGCCAGGAGCTACTTGATACCCCATTTCTGTGATCACTTTCCCATTTACTTTTACGGTACCTAAAGAAATGTGCATGTCCGCTTCTCTACGTGAGCACAAGCCAGAATTTGCAACAAATTTATTGAGTCTTATTGTGTTTTTTTCGGCCATTTTAATGCTTATCTAGTTGTGATGAATAGTTATAATCAATCAAATGTTATTGATATGTCTTTGGAGAAGTTTAGATTGGGTAACGAACAAGTATGATACTCGCAACCCCAGCAAGGATCAAAAACTTTAATAGATTGTGCAGCCAAAGATACATCTTTTGATCCTTGGCTTTCCATAAGAGGACGACTATTCCTATTAAATATGGAATACAAGTGACAAAGTAATAGTACATCCATCCCAACTGATCGGTTTCTTGTAAAAGTTGCAGTATTGGAAAAGATGACAAAATGATTAAGGCAGTAACAATTCCCTTGGTGATTTTTACACCAAAAACGATTGCAACAGTATTGTATTTTCTCACCCAATCACCTTTAAAATTTTGCAAATCTTTGACTAAATCACGAATTAAAATAACCAAAAAAAGAAAGCTTGCGTGGTACATCACCCAAATCGAGAGGTTATTGAAATACAGGCTCATGACAAAAAAAGGAGTAATGGCTAAAAATGCTGCAAAAACATTGCTTGCCCAAAAGGTCTTTTTCAACACATGACTGTACAACCAAATAGCACTGATATAGGCAAAGAAGAACAAGAAAACTTTCTTACTGACTAAAAAAGCTAACAACAGACATAATCCATTAAAAAAAGAATAATACAACAGCTGCTTTTCAGTAGAGATCAAATGATATAAAAGATATTGCTGTGGACGATTAATTCGATCTTTTTCAGCATCATAAAAATTATTAATCAAGTAACCACCTGCTATGGCAAAAGAGGATGCCAAAACCAAAAAAAACAAATTGAGGTCAGTCAAGTGGCCTACCCATGAACGTTGTGGTGCAAGAATATAGCGAGCACTTAAATACTGTGCTGCAACCAAAACCAGAATGGTATACCCGCGGGTTGAGGCAAAGACTGCTAGCAGAGGAAAAAAAGAATTCAAGAATGGTTTGGAGAAAAGCCGCATGCTTTTCAGAAATTATATACTACTTCAAGTCGGTAATCCTTCAAGGACATTTTAGCTTTCTCAAAATCTTCCGTAAAGCCTAAAATATACCCTCCACCTCCAGAACCACATAGTTTAAGATAATACTCATTTGTTTCTATCCCTTTACTCCAAAGGGCATGAAACTGTTCAGGAATCATTGGCTTAAAATTATGCAGTACGAGTTTAGATAATTTTTTTGTGTTGGTAAACAATGAACGTAAATCTCCACTTAAAAAGTCTTCTACACAATGATCTGTGTAACGAATGAATTGTTCTTTCATCATCAAGCGGAAGGGTTCCTGCTCCATATTTTTCATGAAGATCGATACCATGGGTGCTGTTTCTCCGACGATTCCACTATCCAATAGAAATACCGCTCCTTTCCCTTGGGGATTTTGTGAGGGGATTCCGGTTGGTTCGATACTGTCTTTCGAATGAATCAATATGGGTAAACTCAGGTAACTATTCAAAGGGTCCAAGCCAGATGACTTGCCATGGAAAAAAGATTCCATGACCGAAAAAATCTGCTTGAGCTGTTGTAGTTTCTCCTTGGTGAGATTTTCTAGAACAGTAATTTTATCTTGTGCATACTGGTCATAGATGGCTGCAACCAAAGCCCCACTACTTCCGACCCCATAACCTTGGGGTATGCTGCTGTCAAAATACATTTTTTGATCTAAATCAGCCTGCAAATGTTCCCAATCAAAGCGCACCGTTGACGTTGGAAGCTCACGCAAATAATCACAGTAGACCACTAACTTCTTATGAGAGTCTAGAAACTCACCGTCAGCAGAGAGTTTAAGCGCTCCTCGATAAAAATTGTATGGAATAGAAAGCCCTTTAGAATCTTTGATGATTCCGTATTCTCCAAAGAGAAGAATTTTAGCATAAAATAGCGGACCTTTCATAACCTTACAAACTTACAACTTTTTAGCCCCAGCACCAACTTGGTCCTCAATGTATTGCCCGCCTTGACAATAGCCGGCAAGTTCGGTTTGGATAAACTCCAAAACAACTGCTTTGTTCTCCTTTGGATACAAGAGGTGAACATTTGCACCTGCATCTAGCGTAAACGACAAGGGTACCTTTGTGTCTTGACGAAATGCCCAAACTTTATTCAGTACAGCCAGCGTATTGGGCTGCATCAATACAAAATAGGGATTCGAGGCCATCATCAACGCATGTAAGGTAAGAGCTTCTAATTCAACTAGCGCAATAAAATCTTCCATTTCACCTGTAGATAAAATGGTTACTAAGCTCTTCAAATGCTCATGAGCTTGGGCAAATCGGGTACTGGCGTAGGGGTGGTTTTCCATCAATTGATGGCCCAGTGTGCTACTTACTTTTTTCTGCCCTTTATCAATAATTAAAATGGTGTCTTGAAATGTTTCAAATATCGGGTGAATTCTTTGCGCTAGTTGGGTTCCAAAAGATTGAGAACTCCCCTCAATGGCTGGTGTTTCTCCCCATGACATCATGGGCCCTGCTATACTTCGTGCTGCACTTCCAGAACCTAAGCGTGCCAGAAAGGAGGCTTTTTGGGCAAATTGGATTGGTGAAAGTTCAGGGTTTAAAGCTTGTTCCATGGAAACAATTGCCAAAGCCAATGCACTCATGCTTGAAGCTGAAGAAGCAATTCCACTGCTGTGTGGAAATGAGTTTGACGAGCTTATATCTAAATGATGTTGGATTAAATATGGGCAATAATGGGCTATTCGCTTAAAGAACGTTTCTATTTTAGGGTGAAAAGCAGCTTCTTGCTTTCCTTCAAATAAAAAGGAAAAAGAAAAATGATCACTCTTAACTTCTCTAGGCTTAAAAGCCACAGAAGTAGTCGTAACACACTTTGAAAGTGTAAAACTCAATGAAGGGTTCTGGGGAAACTGATCCCCGTATTTACCCCAGTACTTTACTAGGGCAATATTCGATGGAGATGCCCAAGAAGTCTTCCCTTTTATGGGGGAAAATTCACTTGAAACAAAATCTTTTATGCTACTCATAGTAAAACAAAGATACCACTTTCAAAGGCATTATTAGCTCAAATTATATTCACTATCTTGGCTATGAAATCTTTCAACATGAAACGAAAAAACAAAATCATCTTAGGGATTATTACTGGCATTAGTCTCTGTCTAAGTATTGGAGGTATTTCGGGTTATATTACTCAAGCTGCTATACCCGTTTGGTATGCTGGCTTAGAAAAGCCTTTTTTTACTCCTCCCAATTGGCTTTTTGGTCCTGTCTGGACCACACTTTATATTTTAATGGGCATCGCCGCTGGGTGGATTTGGTCTAAAGGAAGTCATCACCGATGGGTAAAA
>JAKMEK010000076.1 GCA_022425945.1 Flavobacteriaceae bacterium | reverse complement strand
TCAACAGGAAAGGCAACTCCAGTAACAAAAGAAGCCTTATCAGAAGCAAGCCACAGCATGGCGTCTACTTGTTCTTGCACCTCAGCGAAGCGCTTCATGGGAACATTTGCCTTTAACTTTTCTGGGATTCCTGGCGCCACTTTTTCGATCAGATCAGGATTGAACAGGGGGGTAACCGTAAATACTGGGCAAATAGCATTTACACGAATATTTTGCTTTCCGTACTCCATGGCGGTGGTTTTAGTCATCCCTACCACAGCATGCTTACTCGCTGTGTAAGCAATTGAATTGGGAAGGCCTTTTAGTCCAGCAATAGATGCTGTATTGATAATAACTCCTTTGCCTTGTTTCACCATTTGAGGTAGTTGCGCCTTCATTCCATAAAACACACCCGCTGTATTGACTTGCATGACTTGTTCGAAATCATCAATGGGGTAGTCAGCAGTTTTTGCACTTGCACCTGGAATTCCTGCATTGTTGATGGCAATGTCAATCTGTCCGTAACGATTCACCGTTTGTTGCACAAGTTGTTCTACCTCTGCAAAAACGGACACATCGGCTGTGCAAAAAAAGACCACTGCTCCTAGCTTTTTCAGTTCAGCTTCAGTTGCTTTCCCTGCTGCTTCATTTCGGTCAGAAATCAGCAATTTTGCCCCCTCTTTGGCAAAGGCTATGGCAGCAGCTTTTCCAATTCCAGAAGCTGCACCAGTTATTAATACGACTTTTTCCTTAAATTCCATAGACTGTAAATAGATTCAATCAATATACGTAAAAAGGTTTTTGCTTTCAAGAAAGCATTCGTAAGTTTGACTATAGCAAAACCCAATCTTATGCGTTATTTATTTCTATTATTACCTTTATTGATCTTTGGACAAACAAAGGAAAGTCAGGCCATCGCAATAGAAGCAGCCAGCGTAATTTTTGAGCGCGACCTAATAAAGGCCTTTATCCACCCCAAGCAGTTAGATGAGAAAAACACCGCCATTTGTCAACAGTATATTCAAGATATAATCAGTCATTATAAGGAACCTATTGTCAGTGTACGTTTTGAGCGAGCCTTTAAAAACTCTGAGGCGACCTATGTGTTGACACCCATCTTTGTATTAAAGAATAACGAAGAGGTTCGGTCAGCAAGTTTTCGAATCATGCAATGATAGGTTAAAAGATTGAAGCGGACTCCCCTTTCAAAACAACTGAATAATTTCCAGCGACTTCTATTCCGGCAGAATTACCCTTGTCATCAAGCAGTACTTTCTTTCTTTTTTTATCGATTAACAAAACTTGAATTTCACTCTTCATGCTTTCGTCAATTCGAGCATCCATAAACCCTGCAATGGGAGCCGCTAAGCTGGTTGCCTCTTCCCTTTTCGCTTTTATTTCTAGTCGATATCTTCTGTTTTCCATGTGAAGCAAAACAGCTTCTTGGGTCACCTGACAAAGCAGTAATTGTGTCCCATTATAGGTGGTAAACTCGATGAGTTGATCTTCAATCAAAACCCCTGCAATATGTCCAATGAAGGAAGTGCCCATCCAAGGGATTTTTGCAATTGAGGCTTTTATTGAAATTCCTTTTTGTGAAAAGTGATTGCTTTGCATCCAAATATAGCCCTCAGGAAAAGAATGCCCCCAATCTTTTTCCATATAGCCTCTCCCATTGTCAAACGAAAGTGTTTCTCCTTTAAATACAATACTCCCAGACAATACATGATCCATACTTAGTATTCCATGATAGCACTCCATAAAAGGCACAAAAGAAAAAGGTCCCATAATTCCTGGCGATAACAAGCTTGTTGACCAGGGATGTAAATTACTAAATTGTATTTCGCCTTTTAAATCAGGTAAATTTAAACTGATTTTGTTTGAGCTAAAGCGATTACTTTCTAGCTTAAGATCGTGTTTTTTGGGGTGGGCTTGAAAAACTTCAGCATCAAAACGATGATAATAGGCTTCTTTCTTTTTCCCATCCAACACCTGAATAAAAGCTTGTTTATTACCCTTCTCATCCATGGCAATCCCTGGAATAATGGCAAGGGCATGTGTTTCATTTTCACTCACCAGTTTATAGTACCAACCCTCAAAAAAGCGTTTGTTTTTGCCCCACCCGTGGTAACATTCTGGATGCCAAAGGGCGTGGATTTTTTCACTTAACATAAATCAAATGTAGGGGAAAGTTATTGGATGGTAGAATTTCCTTACCTTGATTCTATGAATATAAAACATAACGTCATTGGGTTACTGAGTTGCTTAGGTATTTATGGGCTGTTTTACCTACTGTATAAATTAGGAATTGAAACTGTACTTATTGGAGTTTTCCGAGAGCTTTTAATCATCCCTTCTTTTTTTGGTGCAATTTTCTTTGCTTTTGCCCTAGCATATGCTTTGATTAAGCAAAAGACCAGGTCAAAAAACTAAACAGTGGTTCCCATAAAAATGAACTATCTTTACCTTTATGGGATTAACAAACAATGACATCTTTAAAAAACTTCGTGTAGCGCACAAACTACGGGACGAAGACATCGTTGCCATCTGCAAACTCGTGGACTTTAATGTAAGTAAATCGGAGCTAGGTGCTTTTTTCAGAAACGAAAAACACGAAAAATATATGGAATGTGGGGATCAAATTTTACGTAACTTCTTAAATGGTCTCATCATTCATTTACGCGGACCCATGCAGAAAAAGGACAGCCCAAAAGGGCAATCATCTCAAAAATGAACAAAAAACAAGTTACGCTGTTCGGAAGTAGCGGTCTAATTGGCGGTTTTTTATTAAATGAACTCTTGGCCGATGCTTCATTGGACAAGATTGTTGTCGTTAGCCGAAGAGCGCTAGTACTTTCACATCCCAAGCTTGAAATTCGTCGAATAAACTTTTCCTCTCAGAAGGAAGTAGAAGAAGTGGTCGAAAACAGTAGTGTGGTTTTTTCTTGTATTGGCACCACACAAGCTCGAGTCAAAGGAGACAAAGATGCCTATCGTAAAGTTGATTACGAAATTACTCTTTCCGTTGCAAAGGCCTGTAAAACGAAAAACGTGTCCTCCTTTTTATATGTTTCTTCCGCTGGGGCCAAGCATAGTAGTGCTGGCTTTTACTTGAAGCTTAAAGGTGAAATCGATTATGCAGTGACCGCGTTAAATTTACCCTCCACCACTATCCTTAGGCCTTCTTTACTTCTAGGAAAACGAAATGAATTCCGTTTTGGAGAAAAGATCGCGCAACTGGTTATGCCGGTATTTGCTTTTCTACTTCCCAAAAAACTGCGCCCCATTAGCGGAGAAAAAGTGGCAAAAGCGATGATTGATTGTGCGCAAAAAAGACAAGAAGGAACCCGGATCCTAGAAAATAACGATTTACTCTAGTCAAAGGGTACTCCCTTGCTATTCCTCAGTTACACTGAAATCGGCAAACAAAACGGCTTCATCACGTAAATCTTCTGCATACACTAAGCTGCGGTAAACCCCCCATTTTGGACGTGCAAAGCTTGCTTCAGGACGCCAATTTACTATCGATGGATTAGCGTAACTCAAAAGAACTTCCTGCGTAAGGGCATTTCTAAGCTCAAGGTTATAGGTTCCATTAACACCATAGAGAATGGTTTCGGTTGCTTCAACCCATTGGCCGATGAATGGGGCTAAATCCGTTCGGGTTAAAGTGACTTGATTCTCGGTTTCTGAATAGCGCAATTCGAGTTGATCGGGGCTTCCTTTTCGCGTTGTGAAGGTATACATAGGCATACTATCGTAATCTCCACCTACTGATTTAATTTGATGTATATGGGTGAATTTGGGTGAAGATTGGAAGCCTTCTGGTAACTTAAACTTCCAACGATAAGTAACTTGTTCTCCTTGTCTTCCCATTAAGTTCTCCGGAGATTTATCGTAGGATTTAATTTCATTTCGCTGTCGGTCAAAATTAATACAACGATCGTTGTCTGGCGTTGGATGTATATAAAATCGAAAGACATGTTTTGCTAAGCTTTCATCATATAGTTCGTCTATATGGTCACCAAAGGCTGCATGATTACAATCGGGAACCTCGATGGGACTCCATCCAGGAGCCAGCACAGAGGTAATTAGATCGTAAGTGCCTCCTGGGCCATCAGCCTCTAAAACCACCGCTTCCCCAGCTTGTCGTTCTTGGAAGTTCGCTGTTATTGTCTTGGTTTCATTTATGGTAATATCATACGGATTGTCGTTCCCATCTATTGCTCCCGACCAACCCGAAAACAACCACCCGCTCGAGGGTGATGCTAATAAACGCACCACAGAGCCAGCCGTATAATCTTGCGTTGTTTTACTTGTACTAATTAGGGATTGACTTACACTGCCTTCTCCAAGAACATTGACCTCAAGGGTAAACTGCTGTTGGACAAAACTTGCTTGAATACTTTTATTTCCAGTCATGCTAATGGACAATGGATTATCGTTCCCGTTTGCATTGCCTGTCCAATGTGAAAACACATAGCCTGTATTTGGTGTTGCAGTTACTGTAACAGCTGTATTCGCTGTATAAGTCCCTCCTGTTGGATTGACAGATCCTCCACTAGAGGCTGATGCTATGAGTGTGTAAGAAACATCGACTGGAGTTGGTGGTGTTTCTTTTGAACACGAAAGAAGGAAAAGGAAAAAAACATAAAATGATTTGCGCATATGATCAAATTTTAAACAAAAATAGAGAGGTTTTTGTGAAACCATTTTTATTCTACAGTAGGTGGTGTCCCTGGACCAAGAGAACCCGCGCTAAACCAAACTTCTGTGAAGGATCCGTTGGCATATTGCTGTTTAATATCCCCACCATACACGGCAGAACCTGTACTCCACACAATATTATCTTCAGGGCTTTTTCCGTTGGTCTGATTATAAGCCCCTTGTTTAAAGAACTGTAGTTCGCCAGCATAAGCATTTTCACGCTCTACACCATCTCGTCCTATGGCTGTATAAAGTGCTTTAATTTGCTGAGGCATGTCTTCTTTTTTTGCGAATTCAGATTTCAATAAATTCTTGGTAAATCGCTGAGTTGGATGTCCGTCACTAGTAAAGGTTAGGTACATAATGCCTTCAAATACATTTACCTCATAGCTAAATTCTTCTCCCAAGGTAATCCCGTTTTCGGGCTCCTCGGGATAGCTGTCTGGACTTGCCCCAAGCACCGACATATCATATCCCCAAACGGCGGTGGAATAATCCCATCTGCCTGAATTATTTCCTTCCGTATTGATTTCATAATTCCAAAAGACCGATCCTTTTTCATGGCCTGGGAACTTCTTATAAAAGATTTTCAAGGGTTCGTTTTCATGGCCTTGATGACTGTGTATTTGTCCAACTACAACCGAATAAGAAGCGGCAACCCTTGCATCACCCGAAGTAGATACATGCTGAACTTTTAGTGTCCCTGTTAATTTCCCCCCTTCTTCTGGGGTCCACTCCTTTATTTGGCCTAGTTCCGTACGCGTATTGTGCGAGTTTTTGGAGCTTATCCCAGCATTAGGAGTTTTGTATACCACCCAATTTATTTGATCTTCATTTTCCACATAGAAATAATCTTTTTTCGCATAGTTAAGCAACGAATCCTTGTAGGTTCCGTCTCCTAAAAGAATTTTCCATTGGTCCATAAAAGGCAAAACATCGCTGGGGAAAACCATTGTTTTTTCTTGCTTTTCTTTTTTCACTTTAGGGGCACATGCACCCAAAAAGAAAAACAAACTTAGGATTACTGAAAATACGAAAAGGGGCTTGGCGATTGATTTTCCCATTTGATCTGGTTTAAATATTTGTCCGTAAATATATTATTTAAAATAAAATGAAAGCTTAATTATCCTATCTAAAAGGGAAGGTTTTTGAGAAAACAAGTCCCTAAAAACGGGTTATGCTTGGTTTTTTTATAGATTAGTGTTTAGCTAACTTCGCTAAAATGTTCATTAAATCCGATAATGCTTCTTTTTTAGTTAAATATTTGAACACTGAATTGATCGGCAATTGATTTTTGAGCAAATTCAAATCAATCGAAAAACTAAAAGCATCTAATTATAAAACAATGATTGATTA